>CAYONK010000227.1:0-7317 GCA_964405285.1 uncultured Ardenticatenaceae bacterium | reverse complement strand
ATTCAATGCCCGTTGCTGGTGGTTCAGGGGCAAAATGACCCCCGCGTCATTGAGCAGGAATCGCGGGAACTGGTGGAAGAGTTACGCGGGCTGGGCAAAACGGCCGATTACCTGCTCTTCCCCGACGAGGGCCACGACGTATTGAAATTTGAGAACCGGGTAGCCGTCTACAACCGGATGACCGACTTCTTCGCCGAACACTTACGGCCGTAAGAGCCGTAATCCGTGAACCGTAATCCGTTTTCCGTCTAGCACGGAAAACGGATTACGGACTACGGATCACGGCGCATCCTCTACCAGCCCACGCAGCAGACTGGCCCGGCCGAGCAAGCCCAGCAAACGGCCGTTTTCATCCACTACCGGCAGTCGCTTCACCCCATGCGCCACCATCAGGCGCAGCGCGTCGGTAGGCGTGGCGGTGATGGAGATGGTGATGACGGGGCTGGTCATCAGGTCAACGGCCGTTTCCGTGGCCGCCAACAACGGGGCAGCCCCGGCGTCCTGCCCGCCGACCAGGCGGCGCAGGCGGGCCAGTAAGCCGGGATGGGCCGCCTGCTGGCTGCGGCGCAGCAAATCCCCATCGCTGATAATCCCCACCACCTGCTGGCCTTCGTCCACCACTACGGCGCGGCGTCGGCGGTCCCGCTCCAACGCCTGCAAAACCTCTTCCAACGTCGCCTGCGGCGAGACGGTCGGCGTGTCGCGGTACAGCAATTCGCCGATAGTCGCGCCGCCCGGCGCTGGCTCAGTCTGCGCTTCGACAGCCGGTTGGTGATATTCCAACGTGCGTAAAATGTCTACCCGGCTGATCCAGCCAACCAGATGGCCGTTTTCCCTCACCACCGGCAGCCGCTTCAACCCATGCGCCACCATCTGCTGCACCGCCTGGCGCAGCGGCGCGCCAACTGGGATGGTGATGACGGGGCTGGTCATGAGGGAAACGGCCGTTGTCCCCTGCTGGCGAAGTTCGGCCAACTGCGCCTGCCAGTCTGGGGCGGGCAGGTCAGCCTGCAAATCCAGGCGGGCGATTAGCCCGGCCCGGCGCAGCAGGTCGCCGTCGGTGATAATGCCTTGAAGACGGCCGTTTTCCCCCACCACCGGCAGACTGCGATACCCCTTTTGCAGCAGCAGTGTCACCACCTCGGCGGCCGGCGTGTCCGGGCCGACCGAAATCACCTCGGTGCGCATCACGTCGCCCACCGGCTGGGCCAGGGGGTCCGGGCGGCGGCCAGGGGCATACTGCGCCACATCCACCGCCTCCACCGTGATCAGGCCGTCGTCCACCATGCGCCGCACCTGCGGCAGCAGCCGCTCCACCGTCTCCGGCTGGTCTATCCACTCGATGCGTACCGGCAAATCGGCCGAGAGATCCAGGATGGTGGCCGTATGGATGCGGCTGTGCGCCCCAAACCCGGCCAGACCGCGCATCACCGTCGCCCCAGCCGCTCCCTCTTTTTTCAAGAATTGCAGCAACGCCATATACAAGGGTTTGCCCTGATACCGGTCACTTTCGCCAATATAAATGGTCACGCGCCACGCCTTGCCTTGTAATTGCATCTCACCCTCCACCTTGCAGCCAGCGAGCGGCTGCCGCCCCCAGAAAAACCGCCACCAGGCCCAATAAATTATTCGCCGCGATATTCACAAAAGCAGGCCAGAGGCCCGCCGACCGGGATAAATTCAACGTCTCGAACGCATAAGAAGAGAAAGTGGTGAAGGAGCCAAAAAAGCCCACCGCCACCAGTAACAACGTCTCCGGCGATAGTCCGAGACGGCCGAGGCCCAATGTCAGCACCAACCCCAGGAGGAAGCTGCCGCTGACGTTGACAATCAGTGTGCCATAGGGGAAATCCGCGCCAAAACGTCCGCCAGCCCACAGGCCAATCAGATAGCGGGCGTTAGCTCCCAAAGCCGCGCCCAAAGTGATGAGTAAGAACCGATTCATGCCTCTCTCGCACCTATCTGGCTGCAAAGGTTGGTCAGATCTTCAAGAGGCGTGGCGGCGAACTGTTTTTCCAGGCGATGGTCACCGGGCGAAAGCCTCAGCGACAAGGCCAGCAGATCGCCCTTTTCGCTCATGGTTGCCTCGGTGATGTGGCGCAGCGGCACATATTGCCAGACACCGCCATGCCGCTCACCGCGCACTTCAGTTGTCCGCCGATCTTCGCCGATGAAGATAAGTTCCTCATCGGTCAGAATGGTCAGGTGGGGCAAAACGAGAGTGCGGTACAACGACCGGCCAAACAGAGTAAAAATCGGTTGGCGCAATTTAGGTTGCCAGATAATCTGCCGGACGACCTGCCCCGGCCGTAGGCTGTCGCGGGCGAAGTTCATGAACTTGTAGTTGAGCGCGTCGAGGAAATTGAAGCGGGCCAGTTCTGTTTGGTGTTTGGCGGGGGAAACGGCCGTTTCCTCTGGCCTGAATCGGTTGATAAAACGCAGGAAATAGGGTGTGGAGACTGTGTTAAAGGGGACGGTCGTCTCGGCCGGCTCCCCGGCCAACGTCACCCCGCGCAACGTCAGCCAGGAATAGAGCAGCACATGCCCCTCCTCCGCCAGACTGACGTCCGCTATCCGGTAAGCCGTCTCCTTGATCTGCTCGCCGCTCTGCTCCCAGATGTGGAGGGTGCCGCCCACTTCTGCCAGCAAGTGGGCGTGGGTCTTACGCCGCCCACCAGGAAGCGCCGGGGCGAAGATAACGTAAGGAAATGGCTCCGCCTCGGCCAACGCGGCGCGGCAGGCGCTTTGAAACGCCGGGGGGATTGCGGCGTAGCTCTCCACAAGTTGCGACCAACTGGCCATAGATTGGCGCGTTTCGCCTGAGCCGGTTGTCATGTTGCTTAAGTCTGATCCCATTGGGTCACCTCCAAACGGAAAATAAAAAGCCTCTACCCACGAACCACATCGTTGGTAGAGGCTATTAGCCAGCGGTTGCTGGCAGTTTTTTCAGCGTTGCGCGTGGGCGGGCCTCATCGCCACAACAAGATTATAAGCCAAACAGGCGGTAAAGACCAAGAGCTAACAGGGTTGGCGACCCTGCCAGGTCTGGGCGGAGCCAGGGCCGAGCAATTTAGCCATCGTTGGGAAACTGTTCAGGGATTGTGTAGATAACGTCACCCGGCAGGTAGGCGCTGTGGTATACTGGGACCATTCGTGTGATGTTTCGCCGCAGCGGGGGTCAGGCAAGGCCAACCACCGCGCCAAACTGGAGGAAAGTGTAATGTTTAAGAGATTAACGGCCGTTTTCACCCTCACCCTACTCGCCCTCATCCCCCTGCTCTACCTGAACCAACTCGCTGCCGGGCAAGAAACCGAAGATGTTTCCCCAATACCCCCGTTCATCCCCGGCATTCCATTGAGCAACAACAACGAAGGGCAAATAAACACCACGATGTCTATGATCTTTGGTCCGGCTATCTGCACCGCTTATGGCGACCCCTACTCTCCTTTCAACAGCGTTTGGGCGCCTGGTCCGTTTAGCTACCCCTACCGCATCCGCATCCCGGCCGATTACCCCCACGATAGGGTGCGGGTGGAGCTATTCGACCCTGATTCCATCAACAGAGACGAAAACTCAGACCACATCATCTTCTCTGATCTGGCTCAGTCGTTGAACCCAACCCTGTTCCCACCAGGGACGCATTTGCGAACCTGTGTCGGTGGCGCGGCGAATCGCACGGAACCTTGCCGAATCCTCACCGATGAATTGACCCTGGTAGGCAGCCACCGGGATCTGACTATCGAACTCATCAACCCATTCTGGTTTGTCCGGGTGGATGAGAACCGGGGGACCGGCACGCCGGGACAATGTGGTGTGCCTGCCTCTTACACGCCTTCACGCAACACCGCTACGCTGTACGAGCTTTATTACTACGCCGCGGCCGGGACCGGCAGCGTCACGCGGATGAGCCTGGCGACCTACACCGGACAGACCGGCGACGGCATCCGCGACCAGGGCGACCACGACACCGACCTGCGTTGGGTCTCGCCCGGCGGCCCGATCAAATTCGACCAGCCCATCTTTGTGCCGGCCGACAGTGGCAGCTTTGTCGTGGACCTCAACCAGGACACCTCCAATCTCGTCGTAGACCCCGTTACCGGCGAGCGTTCGCTGTACCTGGACGTGACGGCGCTGTCCGGGGCGTCGGAGAACGGCTTTGCGATTTGGGCCGGGCCGGACCATCACGTGAACGTGCCCAGCAATATCAACTCGCGCAATCTCTACCTGCTGAACAACCCCGGCGCGCACGATTCGGCCGGGGTCCGGGTGGAAGCAGTGGACAATTTGCCTAACAATATCAATGCCACGATGTCCCTCCGGATGCCGCTGGCCGAACTCGGCCCGGAATACGCCGGGCAGACCATCACCGTCACCCATTTTGATATGGACTCTGGCGCAAAACCACCGCTGATCTTCCACATGGACAGCCTTGCCTTCACGCCGAGTACGTCGTGGGATGGGGTGAACTGGACGGCAACCGATTGGGCGCTCTCCTTTGGCGGTGGGGCGGTGGACCCAGACGGCCGTTGCTTCGGCGGTGGCGCATCTTACACCGCTGCCTGCGACAATCGCTGGGCAACCCCGGCCTACACCCTCACCCTGCCCACAGAGCAAGATTGCGATTACGACAACCCGACGCGCCAAAGCTGCACCCCCTTTTACGGCGGGCGGCTGCTGGCTACCTTCCGCGGCGGCGCTATGGACAGCCACGTCTGGCAAATAGGTGTACCCGAAGCGCCAGCGCTCGATCCCTCTCTCGGCTGTTCCGCCTTCCCCATCGGCGTGCAAGAGGAGGTTCGCTCAGTGCTGCCTCCCGGCCAGCCCGGCGGAGCAAATACCTGGCCGACCATCTACAACTATCCCAATCCTGGCCCTGTCTACGCCTATTTCCGCCACCACCGCCCGGACGTACCCCTGTTGGAGGCACAGCCCGGCGACGTTTTCAAAGTGACCAATGGTGCGGGGGCGGGGCAATTCGCCTGGCTGGCCTGGAACCTCTGCCGAACCAGCAGCGATGATCTGGTAGAGAGCCTGGCCTGGCCGGGCAACAGCCGTGATTACCGGCCGCTGCCCGGCGACTGTACTCCGGGTGGGTTTACCCCAAACGTGCGGGGCTACGTGGAGCCTGGCGACCCGGCTGATCGCGCGATGCACGTTGAAGATTTGGTGGCTATCTCGTCAGGCGTGGTGAACACCGCGCCACTGCGGGAGCAGTTGAACCGGCACATTGATCGGGGCCGCATCCTGCGTCTGTTGGTTTGGGATGAAGCTACCCCTCCCTCCTCCGTTAAAATCGCCCGTTTCGCCCTGTTTGAGATTGTTGCCTACAATCTGGATGCCAACCAAAACTGGCTGATGCTGGAATTCAAGGGGTGGGATGAATCGTGCGGGCAGACCGAGGCGGAGATCGCCCCGGTAAGCCTGACGCTGACCGGGCCGGTGAGTGGGGAGGTGGATGTTAGTTATGCGATAACGGCCGTTCTCTCCCCCACCACCAGCACCCCGCCACTCCACTACACCTGGGAAGCCAGCGGCCATGATCCCATCACCTATCCCGGCATGACAACACAGGTCCAGGATTTTCTCTGGACGGAGCCGGGCATTAAGACGATCACCGCGACCGTAGAAAACGCCTACGGGGTGGTCACGGCCACGCATACCATCACCATCAATCCGCCGCCGCCCAGCCTGACCTTAACGCCTACGTGCAGCAATGCCGGACCGCACATTCCCCTACGAGTAGAAGGGCAAGACTGGCCGGTTGGCACGCCCATCGTCCTCTACTGGCGAGGTTGGTACCAGTCGGTAATAACCGGGCATGATGGCGCGTTCTGGCAGCAGTGGCAGGTGGCGTATCCCGGACCGGGGGCGCATGAGGTGCTGGCGGTGGCGGGGGAGGAGACGGCAACGGCCGTTTTCACCATCCCCTGCACCCCCCAACCTCTCCTCGATTTGCAGATCGAAGGGCCAACTATCGGGCAACCCGGGACGAGCTACACCTTCACGGCCACCATTTCGCCAGACGACGCCACCTACCCCATCAGCTACACCTGGCGGATCAACGGCCAGACGCCCATCAGCCAAACCAATTGGCTGAGCGACACACTCACCATCGCCTGGACCACCCCAGGGACGAAGGTGATCACCGTGGAGGCGACGAACGCCTACACCGGCGCGCCCCTCAGCCAAAGCCACGTCATCGAAATTCTGCCCTGGCGGTTGTATTTGCCGTTTTTGGTTCGTGAACCGTAGTCCGTCATCCGTCATCCGTGGACCGTAATCCGTGGACCGTAATCCGTGATTCGTAGTGTCAACGGATTACGATTCACGGCCCACGCGGCCAACGATAACTACTAAACCTCTCTGGGATTTCACCACGAAGGCACAAAGTTCACAAAGAAAAACCAGAGAAACTTTGCGTTCTTTGTGCCTTCGTGGTTAAGAGCTACAACCAACGGGACAAATCCCTTGCCCAACGGCCGTTCAATGCTAAAATCTCGCGCCAGGAGGATTTTGCCCATGAAGTATTTGCCAGTTTTGCTCCTGCTGCTCCTGGTCGCTTGCGGTTCAGGCGAGGTCGCCGCGCCGCCCACCCTGCCCGCCGCCCTGCCGACTGAGCCGGTGGTGGTCGTGGCGGCGGGGGTGGAAACGGCCGTTTCCACCAACACACCCACGCCCAATCCCACAGCCACGCCCGAACCGCCACCAACGGAAACCCCGCCACCCACAGAAACAGCAACCGCGACGGCCACGCCAACCGCGACCCGTACCCCCACCGCCACCAGGACGCCACGACCAACGGCCGTTCCCCCCACAGCTACCCCCGCCCCCGTCCCCCTGGCCAACCTGCCGGAGCGGGACGGCGAAGAGATCACCATCAGCGGCCGGGTGATCGCCGCCGCCAGCTTCAGCCACGGCTTCCGCTTCACCCTCGACGACGGCAGCGGGCAAGCCACTCTGCTGCTCTGGCACAACGTCTACGACGACGCCTGGGACGCGCCCAAGCTCAATATCGGGGCGGCAGTGCGGGCCACCGGTACGGTGGGCCAATACGAAGGGGAATGGCAGATCGAACCCCGCTTTGGCAGCCAGGTGAAGGTCAGTTCACCAGGCGGCAATTACGCCCCGGCGCGCGAGATTGGCGATCTGAGTGGGCGGGTGGGCGAACTGGCGCAAATCAGCGGCACGATCATCCGGGTGGAGAGCAGCAGCAGCAACGTGCGTCTCTTCGTCGGCGACGAGACGGGTGAGGTGGTAGTCCTGCTCTGGCGCAACGTGCTGGACCGCATCCCGAATAACACCGCCCTGGGCGAGCC
>CAYONK010000226.1:0-7317 GCA_964405285.1 uncultured Ardenticatenaceae bacterium | reverse complement strand
CGATCCCGATTCGCCGCTGCGGGTGCGAATTTTGCAAAAAGGGCGGCCTGTCACCATCAATCGGGAATGGTGGGCGGAGCAATTCGGCCGCGCCGCCGCCTTGCGCCAACCGCTGCTGGCGGCGCAAACCGATGGCTACCGTCTGGCGCACGGCGAAAACGACGGCTTCCCCGGCCTGGTGGTAGACCGCTACGGCGACAGTTACGTGATGAAGCTCTACACGGCCGCCTGGCTGCCCCATCTGGATGACGTGGTGGCGGGCTTAACGGCCGTTGCCCACCCCCACCGCCTCCTCCTCCGCCTCAGCCGGGCCATTCAGCCCGACATGGCCGCCCACGGCCTGACAGACGGCTACTGCCTGCTCGGCTCGCCGCCGGATGGCCCCATCGAGTTCCGGGAGAATGGCCTGCGCTTCGCCGCCGATGTGGTGGCGGGGCAAAAGACCGGTTTTTTCTTCGACCAGCGGGAGAACCGGGCGCGGGTGGAGGGATTGGCGAACGGCGCGACTGTCCTGAACGCTTTTGCCTACACCGGCGGCTTTTCGCTATACGCGGCGCGGGGCGGGGCGCGGGAAGTGGTCAGTCTGGACCTCAGCCGCCCGGCGTTGGACGCGGCGGCGGCCAACTTTGCCCTCAACCAGGAGCATCCGGCGGTGGCGGCCTGTCGGCATGAATGGGTGGCGGGGGATGCGTTTGTGGAGATGGAGGGGATGCGGCGAAACGGCCGTTCTTTCGACCTCATCATCATAGACCCGCCCGCCTTCGCCAAAAAAGCGTCCGAAGTGGCGCGGGCGAAGAAGGCGTATGCCCGGCTGGTGCGGCTGGGGCTGGCCCTGCTGCGCCCCGGCGGCACGCTGGTGATGGCTTCCTGCTCCAGCCGGGTGACAGCCGACGACTTTTTCCGGCTGGTGCAAGAGACGGCGCGGGGGGAGAAACGGCCGTTGCGCGAAATCGCCCGCACCGCCCACGCCCTCGACCACCCCATCCGCTTCCCCGAAGCCGCTTACCTCAAATGTCTCTTCGCCACCGCTTAAGAACGCAGATAAAACAACCTACAGGAGATTGGAGAGCAGAGACTAAAGATTGAGCCAGCCCCAACCTCTGGTCTCTACTCTCCAATCTCTAATCCTCTCCATAGTTGATGAATCCCCCCATTTGCCGTATGATCCAGCCTCGTGTACGTTGCTGGCGACCTGAACGGCCAGGAACAGTCACGCAGTTTTGACTGTATGGAAGTCAGGAGTACAAGAGTAAATGGAACTTCTACACGCTTTTCCCTCGTTGTCAGCCTTACGCAACACACATCGCCGCTTACTCGAACGCCGTGGGAAAAATGGACAATCTGATACTTTTCTCGACGAAATTGCCCAGTTTGTAGCGCAAGGCGTAGCCACTGGCGCTTATCTGGATGGCCGCAGCGACCGCTGGCAGGCGCAAAATCTGGTGGACTACTGGGCCAACGAACTCTACCATGCCCGCCGCCAACCGGTCGAGACCAATCTGCACCCCTTCAACCCCGATCTCGCCCCAGAATTAGATGATTCCCTGTGCCCCTATTTGGGCCTGCAAACCTTTGGCGGTTCCCAAAAGGCGCTCTTTTTCGGCCGAACCAGCCTCATCAAAGAGATGATAGAAAAGCTGAAATACGGCCGTTTTCTAGCCATCGTCGGTCCATCCGGCAGCGGCAAATCTTCCGTCGTTCAAGCTGGGCTGCTGCCACAATTGCAGGATGGCGCGCTGCATGGCAGCCGCACCTGGCGTTATTACCCGCCTGTTGTCCCCGGCGCCGATCCCCTCGCCAGTCTGGCGCGCGCCCTCAAACCAGAAGACCAAGAACTAGCCGACTGGATGGCAGAAGTCTCGGAACATTGCGAACAGGACTCCAGTCACCTCGTCACCCTTGTCGAAGAAGCCGACGCCGAACCAGCCGTTCTGATCATTGATCAATTTGAAGAAATCTTCACCATCTGCCAGGACGAACACAAGCGACGGACCTTCATCATCACCTTACTCAACCTCATCCAGACCCCCAAAGCGCGGCATACCGTCATCATCACCATGCGCGCCGACCTGGAGAGCAACCTGGTGCAAATCCCGGCATTACAAGCCGAATACGAAAAGGCCCAGGTGCGCGTCACGGCCATGAAGGCCAATGAGCTGCGCGAAGTCGTCGAAAAACCAGCCGAACTAGTCGGCCTGAAATTTGAGGAGAACCTGGTGGAGGAGTTGGTGGCCGAAGTGCTGGGCAAAACGGCCGCCCTCCCCCTGCTGCAATTCACCCTGCTCACCCTTTGGGAAAACCGAGACCACAACCGCGTCACCTGGGAAGCGTACCGGCGTATCAGCGGCGGCAGCGGGGCGTTGGCCAACAGCGCCGACACCTTCTACGACAACCTCTCCCATACCGATCAGGTTATCGCCCGAAAAATCATTTTGGGCATCATCCGCCCAACCGTCGAACAGCGAATTACCGCCGACCGGTTAACCCGTGCCCGGCTCTACGAGAAAATCAATCATCCCGAAGCTGAAATTGAGCGCGTTGTCGGCAAATTGTTAGAAGCTCGATTGCTGCGGCTCATCCCTAGCGCAACGTCCGCCGAAGATCAGATTGGCCTGGCCCACGAATCGGTGGTGAATATCTGGCCCCGACTGGTTGGCTGGATCGAGGAGTCTCGCGTGGCGCAGCGGCAACGGCTGCGCCTGGCCACCACGGCCGAACAGTGGCAGGCGCTTGGCCGAGAGTCTAGCGTGTTGTTGGGCGGCCTTCTGTTGGAAGAGGCGCGCCAATACGAAGATTTGAATGCTCTGGAAACCGCCTTCATCGCCGCCAGCGAAGCTGCCGCCTACCGGGAGCAATTGGAACACGAAGCGCGCCAGCAGCGCGAACTGGAGCAGGCGCGGGCGCTGGCCGAGACAGAACGGCAGCGCGCAGAGGAGAGCGACCGGGCAGCGCGGCGGTTGGCCCGTCTTTCGGCGACGTTGGCGGTGGTGTTTGTGCTGGCCCTGGTGGCTGCGTTTTGGGCGGCGCGCAACGGGGCCATCGCCCGGCAAAACGCCCTGACGGCGCGGGATAATGCCGCCATTGCCGAGGGGCTGCGGCTGGAAGCGGAAGCGAGCGCGGCAACGGCCGTTGCCGCCCAATTCGCCGCTCAGGAAGACGCCAGCCTCCGCGCCACCGCCGAAGCAGAGGCCCGCGAACAGCGCGACGTGGCCGAAAAGAGCGCCAGTGAAGCAGAGTTTGCCCGCGCAACGGCCGTTGCCAGCGCCGCCCAGGCCGAAGCCAGCGCCGTCCAGGCCGAGACCAACGCCCGCGAAGCCGAAGCCAACGCCCGCCTGGCCACCGCCCGCGAACTGGCTGCCGCCGCCATAGATCAGCTATCCAGCGATCCGCAGCTTGGTCTGCTGCTGGCTATCGAAGCCGTGAACCGCACCTTGCCGGTAGATGATTCTGCCGCCGCCGAGGCGGAAGATGCGCTCTACCGCGCCTTGCAAGCCTCCCAACTCCAGATGACCCTCTCCGGCCACACCGACTGGCTGAGTGACGTGGTATTTAGCCCAGACGGCCGTTATCTGGCCACCGCCAGCTTCGACAACCGCGTCAAACTCTGGGACGCCCAAACCGGGCAAGAGCTGCGCACCTTCGACGACCACAGCCGGGTGGTCAACGGCCTGGCCTTCAGCCCAGACAGCCGCCTGCTCGCCTCTGGCGGCAGCGACGGCTTCATCATCGTGCGCGACCTGGAAACCGGCGAACGTATGGCGGTGATCAACGGCAACGATGGCGCGGTCAACAGCGTCGCCTTCGCCCCGGACGGCGTCCGGCTGGCGGCAGCCAACGCCAACGCCACCGTGCGCGTCTGGGATACGCAAGCGCGGCGCGGCCTGCTCCACCTGCGCGGCCACGATGCGCCCGTGCAAGACGTCACCTTCAACGCCAGTGGCGGCTACCTGGCTTCGGCCGGCGACGATGGCCGGACTATCATCTGGAACATGGAAAATGGCTCCCCGGTTTACTCGGCCAATCCTTCGCCGGACGATCCGGTGGCGGTCAACGCCCTCGCATTTAGCCCGGATGGGAATCGCGTTATCACCGCCCACAACGATGGCGTGGCCCGCGTCTGGAATTTTGCCAACGAAGGACTCGTCTTCAACCTGATCGGCCACGCCAGCCAGGTGTTCGACGTGGCCTTCAGCCCGGATGGGCAGCTCATGGCTACCGCCAGCGGCGATGGCAAAGCGAAGGTGTGGGACGCAACCACCGGGCGCACCCTTTACACGCTTTCCGGTCATAATGGGGCGATTTCGGCCATCTCGTTCAGCTCGGACGGAACCCAATTGGCCACCGCCAGCCAGGACACCACCGCCCGTATCTGGAATTCCGAATCGGGCCTGGACGTGTTTGTGCTGTCGCGCCATCGCCGGCCGGTGAATACGGCCGTTTTCAGCGCGGATGGTTCGCGGGTAGCCACCGCCAGCGACGATCGGACGGCGAAGGTGTGGGATGCCGCCACTGGCGCGGTGCTACTGAATTTCCCCAATCACAATGGCGCGGTGCAAAGCGTCGCTTTCAGCCCGGATGGCACGCTGTTGGCGACGGGGGCCAGCGATGCTTATGCGCGTCTGTGGGACTTGACAACCGGGTTGCTGCGCTTGCCCATCTTGCCGCACGAAGGGCCGGTGAACTGGCTCACGTTCGACGCGGATGGCGCGCGCCTGGTGACGGCTAGTGAAGATGGCCGGGTGCGCCTCTGGAACGTGTTGACCGGCGATTTGTTGCAGACGTTTGCCCAGGAAACGGCCGTTAACGCCGTCATGTTCAGCCCGGACCAGAGCCAACTGGCTATCGCCGGGACCTCTGGCCTGATCGCCATCTGGGACGTAGCCAGCGGCGAGTTGGTGCAAACCCTGGCCGGGCACGCCGGGCCGGTAAACGAACTCGCCTTCAGTCAGGATGGCCGCCGCCTGGCGACGGCCGGTGGCGATGGCACGGCGCGCATCTGGGATTTGGGTAGCGGTGAGCTACTGCGCACCTTCTCCGGGCACACCGGTCCGGTGACGAGCGTCGCTTTTAGTCCTGGTGGCGGCCGTCTGGCGACCGCCAGCGTAGACCGCACGGCGAAGTTGTGGAACACGCAAACGGGGCAAGTCCTCCGCACGCTGCTCGGCCACACCGCGCCGGTGAACAGCGTCGTCTTCAGTCCGGACGGCAACAGCCTGATGACGGCCAGCGCCGACGGCACGGCGCAAATCAACGAACTGAAATCTATCGAGGCGCTCTTTGAGCGGGCGCTAGAGCGAATGACCCGCCCCCTGACGGCGCGAGAATGCGAACAGTATTTGCGTGGCGAGGTCTGCCTCACAGGAGAGTAGTTGCTGGTAGCTGGTCACTGGTAACTGGTGACCAGCCACCAGCTACCAGCTACCAGCCACCAATCTGATACAGGTGGAGGCGGAGGGTGAGGGTCTCTTGGGGGGCGTGGGCAACGGCCGTTTCCCGGTCCTTAAATTCTCCACTGAGCAGCGCTTCTTGATAGGCGAAGGAGCGGAGCGGCAGGGTGATGGGCGGCGAACTGGCGACCGGCGTCGCCGCGCTGCTGACCAGCAGCGGCTCCAGCAGCGCCCAACCCGAATAATCCCCGGATGGACTACCATCAATCGAGAGAACGATGCGAACGCCCCGCGCTCGCAGGTCGGCGAGGAAGGCGGCCTGGTTTTCTGGCGTCGGCTCCGGGACGAGGCTGGCGCTGACGAAGCCATCGTCGTAGGCCAGGGGGCTGGCGGGGTCGGCGGCGACATGGCTCCAGAGCAGGGCGGGGGCGCTGAAGAGATGCCAGTCGTTGAGAAGATGGACGGGCTGGTTTTGCCCCAGGGTGTGCGCCAGGATGAAGCGGTACGCCTCGGCCGTTTCCGGCGGGCTGGCGTATCCGGCGGCCAGGGTTAAATCGAAGAATTGGAAGCGGTGGTGAACGGCCGTTCCCGCCCACACCAACCAGCCAACCGCCAGCGCCCCCAGGCCCATCTGCCAGCGCCGGGGCTGACCGCGCAGCCAATCCAGCGCTGCCGCCAACCAGCCACCGGCCAGGACAAACGTCGCCGGAGCCACCACGTACAGAAAGCGGGGTTCCTTCTGCGGCACAACCAGCAGCATCAGCCAGCCAACCAGCAGATAAGCCAGCAGTGACCGAGGGCGAAACTCGCGCCAGCGCCAGAGGCCATAAACCAGCCCGGCGGCCAACAGCAAGGCGATGGGCAGCCCCGCGCTGTACTGGGTGAACAGGCTGCGCGGATAATAGAGCCAGCTTTCCAGCCGCCAGATCGTCAATTCCCCTTGCTGCGCCCCGCCGAAGTAGAGGAAGCGGGCAAGATGGCCGGGCCAGAGAAACCAGAGCAGCGCGAGAACGGCCGTTGGCCCACCCAACGCCAGCCAACGTTTAACCCAATCGCCGCGCCGCGCCAGCCCCCAGGCAACCAGTTCGTTCAGGGCGATGCCGCCCATCAGGAAGAGGCCGAAGTTGTACTTGGTGAAGAAGGCGGCGGCGACGGCGAGACTGGTCAGCAGGGCGTAGCGGCGGGCGCGGGGGCTGGCCGGGTCGCTGCGGCCGTAGAGCCAGAGGGTGAGCAGGACGATGAGCAATCCGGCCGCTTCCAGGTAGGCCAGCCCGGCGTAGGCCCAGAGGGGCAGGGAGAGCAGGGTGAGCGCCCCGGCGAGGAAGCCAGAGAGCCAGGGGAAACGGCCGTTTCTCCCCAAATCATGCCCCAGCCCAAAAGCGACCAGGGCGGCCAGCGCCAGGTAAACGGCGCTCATCAGCCGGGCGGTGGCGATGCCGGGGGCAAGCAGCCAGGCGGGGAAGGTGAGCCAGGCGTGGAAGAAGGGGTAGGCGGCCAGTTGGTCCTGATTGAGGGTGTGGCGGAGAAAGGCGGCCCACTCCCCTTGCGCTGCGTCGGCGGCCAGTTGGCGCACGGGCAGCAGGTGGACTGCTTCGTCGAAGTCGGGCGGGAAGTGGGCGTGCTGGTTGATGGTTTGGGCGGCGTTCCAGACGCCCCAGGCTGCGCCCAGGAGCAGGAGCAGCAGGGCGAGTAGAGTAGACCAGCGGTGGGCGGCGAGGGATGTCATCGGTTGGCTCAGGGCAGGGTGATGGGGAGGGAAACGGCCGTTTCCCCATCCGCCAGCGGCACGCGCCCGCCGCCAAGTGGGTCGTAGAGGCCAATTCGCAGTTCATACGTCCCGGCCGGGACATTCCCCAAATCTAGCGTGTGTTCATCCAGAATAATCTCGCCGGGCAGCCAGCCGGTGGTCGGGCGGCTCCAGCCGGCCGGT
>CAYONK010000225.1:0-7323 GCA_964405285.1 uncultured Ardenticatenaceae bacterium | reverse complement strand
TAGCGCTCATTGAACGCTGGTGTTAGGGGACCACGATTAAGTGTACTCCTACCGAGCCATCTTTAACATCTCAAAAGCCGGTCGTGGAGAAACCGTCAAAGGACGGCCGTTCTTTTCGCCACGAGAACATTTTTCACGAGCCGAACATTGAAAGCAGAGCGGCCGACTGAAAAGGAAGTGGAGATTGGTCTGTGCCGTATGCGTCAGAAAATTTCCGGATTAATGTGGTGGCTTACCAACGGTTGCCAATGGGGCACGACGAAACGGCCGTTCTCCTCACTCCCCCCATCCGCCCCCGGACAAAGCCGGTCGAAGGCCACATACAGCGCCCGATAGCCCGCCTGCACTTTCTCGCCACAACGCAGACAGACCGCTTCCACCGCGTAGAGGCCAGACAACGAAGCGGGCTACCAGGGGCCAAGCGCATGCCCGCCGGCCGCCGCTCGCTCTTCGGCTTCCTGGATGTGGCGTTGTAACCTGGCCTGGTCTTGTTCGTGTGACATCGTTGTACCTCTGCCTGGGGGTTGGCGAAACGGCCGTTCTTCTTCCCCACCGGGCCAACCCTAAGCTGAACGTTTACGCCTGTGCTATGATAGACGTATCATGAACGGTTTGCCCGAACAACGGCTGTATATTCACCTTTTGGGCCAACTAACGATCGTATACCCCGTCAATTACGAAAACCTGACCGCCCAAATCAGCCGTAAAAGCCGCGCCCTGCTGGTCTACCTGGCTGCAACCGATCAGCCCGTCAATCGCGCTGCTCTGCAAATCCTGTTCTTCCCGCAGGCCAACGATCCGGCTGGCAGCCTGCGCTGGCACCTCAGCCGCATCCGCCGCACCCTGGGGAAAGAGGTATTGGTAGAAACGGCCGTTGGCCTCAGCCTCAATCCCCAACTCGTCTGGGTGGACAGCCGCGCCTTTGACCAGATCATGGCCCAACCGCTGGCTCAGGCCGACCCGGACGAACTGCGCCGCGTCCTGGCCCTCTACCAGGATGAGTTTCTGACCGGTCTTGTGCTGCCCGACAGTCCCGAATTTGAACTGTGGCTGTTGGGCCGGCGGGCACACTATCGCCGCCTGGCGCTAAGTGGCTGGCGCTATCTGGCCGAGCAGTCTGCTGGCGCGGGCCACATCGACGAGGCCATTGACTGGCTGCAAACCCTGCTCCAGCACGAGCCGCTGCAGGAGGAGGCCCATACCCGGCTCATCCGCCTCTACACCCAAACTGGCCAGCGGCAGGCAGCCCTGCGTCAGTACGAACTGTGTACTGAACTGCTCCGGGCTGAACTGGCGGTTGAGCCGACAGCCGAGTTGCAGTTGCTTTACCAGGAAGTGCGGCACGGCCGGTTCCCATCGCCAGCTCCCCAACCGGCGGTGGCAGCGCCCGCCCGTTTACAGTCGCCCACCGGCTTTGTTGGCCGCCGGGACGAGCTGAGCCGATTGACTGCGCTGACAAAACAGGCGGCGCAAGGGCAGGGCCACGTGCTGTTGCTGGCGGCCCCGGCCGGCGGTGGCAAGACCCGGCTGGTGCAAGAATTCGCCTGGAACTCGACCGTAACCTTGCTCACGGGGTGCTGCTACGAATCGACCCGCCACTTGCCTTACCATCCCTGGCTGGAAATTCTGGCGCAGCGGCTGGTGGACCTGCCCAGCGCACACCTGGAACAATTCCCCCGCTTCTGGCTGGAGCGGCTGGCCTGGCTGCTGCCACCGCTGGCCACGCGCCTGGGCCTGGCGGTAACGCCGCCGGTGGCCGAGGGAGAGGCGGAGCAGTTGTGGCTGGCGATGGCCCACCTGCTGTTTGCCCAAACTGAACCGGAGAGCGATCCGGTGCTGCTCTTTGTGGACGATTTACAATGGGCGGATGAGGCCAGCCTGCGTTTGTTTCACTTTTTGGCGCTGCGCGTGAGCGAACGGCCGTTTATTCTCATCGGCACCTATCGCCAGGAAGAAATGACCGAAGCAGCCGGACTGTCGGCGCTGCTGTCTGATTTACAACGGGCCGCCATTCCCCTGGCCCACTGGCAACTGTCGCCACTGCCCCCGGCGGCCATTACGGAGCTGATGGCTCAACGCTGGTCCCAACTGCCGGCAGGCTACCGGCCCCACGTGACCACCCTGCTGGCACGGACAACCGGCGGTAATCCCTTCTTTTTAACCGAACTACTGCGCGAACTGGCGCACGGCGACGACCTGCCGCGGGAGATGCCCGTGCCCGACAGCGTGCAGGAACTTGTGGGGCGACGCTTGCAGCAGTTGCCTGATAGCAACCGTCAGGTCATCGAGGCCCTGGCCGTTCTGGACGCTCCGGCCACGCCAGGCCAGATACGCCAGATCAGCAGCCGCAGTGAGGAAGAAACCGTAACGGCCGTTGATCTGGGATTGCGGCGCGGTCTGCTGCGAACGATGGGCGAGCGCGTGCCCACCCATTATGCCTTCGCCCATGATTTGGTGGGCCAGGCCGTTATCTCCCAGCTTAGTGACGTGCGCCGCCAACTGCTTCATCGCCGCTGTGCCACCCTGCTCACCCAAGAGACAAGCCACCTGCCGGCAGCAGAGCGACAGGCGCAGGCCGGCCGCATTGCTCGCCACGCCTGGCATGGTGAAGCTCTGTCCCTCGCCTGGCAGTGGGCACGTCCGGCGGCCGAACATGCCCAAAAACTATATGCCTATGACAACGCGCTCTCCTTTTACGAGATGGCCTCGGCTGCTTTTGAAGCCCTTAGCTCCGAACCAGGAGCGGTCGGCAGCGCCGGCTGGCGCCAATTCATTGATTGCTGTCTACACCGGGTGCTGCTGGGAGCGGCGGCCGGTCGCTCCCTGAGCGAACAGCAGACCTTGTTGCAAGAAACGGCCGCTTTGCTGGCCCAGCATCCCGACGACCAGCAGCAAGCCCTGTTCCATTTGTGCCAGGCAACCCTGTGGACAGGCGCAGCCGAATATGAAAAGGCGGCCACAGCCGCCCAACAGGGCTACGAAGCATACCGGCAGTTGTCAGACGTACCCCCGGCGGCCCGTTGTCTGGCGCAGGCAGGTGAGGCCAAAATCCGGCTCAGCCAAAACAAAGCGGGTCAACATTTTCTAGAACAGGCATTGACGCTTTACGAAACGGCCGCTGACGTGGAAGGTGTTAGCCGCTGCCGCAGTGGCCTGGCCTGGGCAGCCCTGAATTTGGGTCAGGTTGAAGTGGCCCTGGACCATTTGCAGCATGCCCTGACCATTAATCAGGGGCAGCATGATCGCCTGGGTGAAGCCCGTGTCGCCTATACGCTGGCCGCTGCCTGGCTCTATTACTACCACGCGCCCACCATCCGGCGCTATGCGCGTCAGGCCAGTGGCCTGTTCCATCAAATGGGATACAAAGCCATGGTGACCCGAACCCTGGTTTACGAGGGGCTGGCTACCCGCATCGAGGGAGATTGGGAAGCTGCCGCCGCGATTTTTAGCCAGGTGCTAGACGCCGCCACCGCTGCCGCCGACCTCTGGCTGGAAGGCTGGACGGCGCAGGGGTTGGGCCGGATTCGCTTGCGGCAGGGCGATCTGGCCGAGGCGGAGCGGCTGTTCCAATATGCCCGTAGCCTGCGCCGGCAAAGCGGCGAAACCCAAAATCTGGTCAGCGACCTGGCCTGGCTGGGGCGGCTGCGTCTGGCTCAGGGTCGCCCGGCCGAAGCGCTGACGGAAACGGCCGCGGCCATCCGGCACATCGAAGCGGCCCAGGGAGAGTATTACGTCTGGGAAACGCCGGACGTTTATCTTTGCCACGCCGAGGCGCTGCTGGCCAACGGCCGTTCTGCCGAGGCCCAGGCCGCCATCAAGACCGCCTACGACGCGCTGCAGCAGTTCGCCGCTCAAATTGGGGAAACGGCCGTTAAAGAGGGCTTCCTGGCTCACTGGACCAGCGCTTGCATCATTGAAGCCAAGAAGACGGGAAAGATACGGCCGTTTGTGCCGAAGCAAGAGAAACCGGGTTTTTGAGAAAAACCCGGTTTCTGGCCTTACATCCCCCACTCACACGCAAATACACACGCCCCTTTGCTACTCTCACAATCACATTATCGTTTGTTTGTCATCGCGGCTTGACAGCCTCGGTTAACCAGGAGAGCAGCATGAACAAAATCAGCCCTGCACCAGGCGCAGCACCCATTCAACCAGATTCGATAATCCGGATGCCCGACGCCCAGGCAGAACAGTTGGCGGCCGTCATGGCTCGCGCCTTTTTCCACGATCCCATGTTTCTCTACGTCACCCCTGACGAAGAAAAACGGGCAGCGCGGTTGCGCTGGTTTTTCCAAAGCCTGATTCGCTACAGCACCTGGTATGGCGAAATCTATACCACAACGGCCGTTGACGGCGGCGCTATTTGGGTCAACCCACAATACACCAACTTCACCCTGTGGCGGATGATCAAGATCGGCTTCCTGAAGATGCCCTTTGTTTTTGGCTGGACCGGCTTTGCCCGTTTTCTTAACCTGAGCAGCACGGTTGATAAATGGCATGAAGAGAGCGTGACCACCGACCATTGGTATCTGACCGTGCTGGGCGTAGAACCGGAGCGGCAAAATCAGGGGATTGGCGGGGCCTTAATGCAGCCGCTCCTGGCCCGCGCCGATGCCGATGGGCTGCCCTGTTACCTGGAAACATTGTCCGAACGAAACCTGCCTTTCTACGAACGGTATGGTTTCCAGGTTACGTTCAGCGGTGAAGTGCCGAAGGGTGGGCCGATGGCCTGGGCTATGGTTCGGCCGCCCCAATAGGAGAGCAGCACCAGGTTTAATTTGGGAGAGAAACGCTGTTAACGCACGATCATTCAGACGCCGGCAACCGCATCCCGGCCCATTTTGTGCGGGGCCAGTTCGAACCGGCTCTGATCCCGGATGTGGTCATCCACGACAAAGCCCAGGAAACCGTTGTTCGGGGACAGGCTGCCGCCACCGAGTTTCTGTACGCCTTCTTTCGCGACGGATTTCCTGGGGCAGCAGTAACGGTGAGAGTGGCGCAGGCGGAAGCGGATTGTCTGGTATTGTCGCTGGTGCTGGATGGTTTTCAAAACGGCCGTTTCATGGGCATTCCCCCCACCGGTCGAGCGGTGCAACTGGATATAACCCTCACCTGTTGGCTGCGACAGGGGCAGATATACCAGATAGAGTTGGACTATGACGCTGCCGCGCTACTGCGGCAGTTGGGGTTAGCTCTGTGATCGTGATTGGTAGGGGTTGCTATTGGTATTGGGGAGGTAAAAATGGATCTAATGACAGCTATATCTGTGGGCAAATCTCTTGCAGAATTGGGACAAGAAATTGCCCCACTCCTTAGCAAAGCGCAAGCCAGCCCAGACGCTACAAGGCGCGTTATTTTGTATCTGGAAGCAGCAAAGGATTCAGTAAACGCGTTGGGGATAGAAAGACAACGCATTCTAACCGATGTGCGTCGGTGTAATATCAGCGATCCCGATCAGGTGAATGTACTGTGGTCTAGATTAGATCGGTATCTGCATGAAGACAACATCCGTCCCCACCTGCAAAGCGCCATTGATGGCCTTGCTGCTTGTCGTGAGTCAATTGCGAAAGAGGCTAAAGGCATTCGGTGGCGTAAACAGGACAAAGGAGCAGCAGTCGCAACCTTTCTGAATACATTCAGCGAGTTAGAAAATCTGCTCCGAGGGTTGACATACAATTTTTATCCCGGTGGCAGCGGGTTGGGAATAGAACCCCTCTTGCCTATTTACAAGTTACTCAACAGGCTGCGCCATGACTTCAACCTTGGTCGACCACTGGCTGAACCGGAACTGGTCTATAAAGATCTGGAGGAACTGATGTTAAAGGCACTCAGTCATAACACCCATGAAGAGTGGTTTCGTACAACGGGCCGCGTTGAAGCGACCATTGCTGAACTGCAACTGGCATTCGCCATGTCAGTCGATGAAGCTTTGGCGAGCAGGCAATCCCAGTGATCGGAAACGCGATCTCGCCTGACGGAACGTCTATTGGCTTTTGGCAGAGCGGCTACGGTCAGCCGGTCCTTTTTGTCCATGGGACCGTAGCCGATCACAAAAGTTGGGCCGTTCTTGCCCCTCGTTTTGAGCCAGATTATGCTGTCTATGCCCTGGACCGGCGCGGGCGGGGTTTGAGCGGCGATGCACCCGGCTACGACCTCCGCCGGGAAGCGGAAGATGTGACCGCCGTTATCGCTGCCATTGGCCAGCCCGTCTGCCTCTTTGGCCATTCCTTTGGCGGTTTGTGCAGCCTGGAAGCGGCACGCTTGACCGATCAAGTGAGCCACCTTATTCTGTACGAACCGGCCGTGCCCAGCGGAACGGCCGTAACACCACCGGCTGTCCTGACACAGATAGAGTCGCTGGCCGAACGGGGCGAATTTGAACCGGCCATGACGCTGTTCTGCCGGGAAATCGCCCAAATGTCTGAGGATGAGCTGGCCCTTTACCGCCGCTCGCCGCTCTGGACGGAACGGTTGCCGCTGGCCACAACCATTGCCAGGGAGATGGCGACTGAGCAAAGGTATCATTTCGATGCCGCCGGATTTGCCGGGCTGACCCTGCCCACGCTGCTTTTGCTCGGCAGCGACAGTCCTTCGATTTACCGGGAAGGCGTAGAGATTGTTAATGCTGCCCTGCCCCATAGTCAAATCGCCCAACTGCCCGGCCAGCAGCATATCGCCCACCACACCGCGCCCGACTTGCTGGTCAGGGCGGTCGTGGATTTTTTGACGCATCAGTGACGCAAGCTTGTCTCTTGCGTCGCTTATTGCAAATTTGCGCTACCTTTTCCGGCTCTCTGAGCTTTGGTGTGGTGAAACTGACTCGTATCACCAGTCATCATCGTCCAATGACCAGCTTAACGGCGGGAAATTCGCGTCAAATTCGCTTTCTCATGGGCAGAAAAAACGGCTTTGCGAATTTCACCACAGGATTCCTCAGAGAACCGAAAAAATATCGGCTCTTCAGGATTTCGTGGGGTCTTGTCATTCTGAGCGCAGCGAAGAATCCCGACGCCTCAGGGATGCTTCACTTCACTTCGTTCAGCATGACACGCTTAAAACCTCACGAGATCCGAAAGACCCAAAATATCTTGACCTCATTTAGCTCGTCGTCTTGCCGAACAGAGCGCGACTCGGTTACGGGAGATTGGTCACGCCCGTTCCAGAGAGGTGGCTGACTGGCTGAAGGTGATAAGGAAGTGATAATCAGCTCAGGAGAATCGCTTAATGGCGGGCATCCATTGGTGTTCGCCCACCCTACCCCATCTGACCAGGTTGGGCAGATGGAACCTTTATTGGCTGTCTTGTACATGCGTTGCTTTGTTG
>CAYONK010000224.1:2186-7323 GCA_964405285.1 uncultured Ardenticatenaceae bacterium | reverse complement strand
CCTGCCCTCCCACATCAGTTCGATCTACTGAGTACAGATTTGTTTGGAGGAAAAGAAACCAATGAAAACCAAGAATTTACCCCTCATCCTGGCTCTGGTGGCCCTGGTCGCCATCTTTGCCCTGGTTGGCTGCGGCGGTGGGACCACCCAACCCGCTGCGCCGGCCGACCCCGCTGCGCCAGCCGACTCCGGCGAACCGGCCGCTCCGGCCGTTGACGTAACCGGCCGCGTTGGCGTCGTCCTGCCGACCCGCGACGAACCCCGCTGGGTGCAAGATGAAACCCGCTTCAAGCAAGCGTTGGAAGCGGCCGGCTACAACGTCGAGATTCTCTTCAGCCAGGGCGACTCCGCCAGAGAACGGGCCAACGTCGAAGACCTGATCACCAAAGGCGTGCAAGTTCTGATCATCACCCCGCACGACGGCACGGCGGCGGCGGCGGCGGCCGAAGCGGCCAAAACGGCTGGCGTTCGCGTCATCTCCTACGACCGCCTCATCCGCGACACCGACGCCGTAGACTACTACGTCACCTTCGACAGCCTGGCCGTCGGCGCGCAGCAGGCGCAATACCTGGTAGACAACGCCAGCGGCGCGGGCAACCCGCTCTACCTCTACGCCGGCGCGGCCTCTGACAACAATGCCTTCATCTTCTTCGAGGGCGCCTGGAGCGTTTTGCAGCCGAAGATCGCCGATGGCACGTTCGTCGTCAAGAACTCCAGCGAAGCGGTGGCCTTGCAAGACAAAGCCGAACTGAGCCGCGATGAGTTGGCCCGACTGATCGGTCAGGTGACGACTAACTGGGACTTCAACACGGCGAAGAATCTGGCTGAGGCGAACCTGACAGCGGCCACAGCCGCCGACAAGGGCGACGTCTTCATCCTGGCCCCGAACGACGGCACGGCTCGCGCCATCGCCGACGCCTTTGCCACCGACGGCGACGTGAGCAGCTTCATCGTCACCGGGCAGGATGCGGAACGGGCTTCGGTGCAGTACATCATTGACGGCCGTCAATCCATGACCGTCTTCAAAGATGTGCGCACCCTGGTTGACGACGCCATCAGCGCCGCCGTTGCTCTGCTGCAAGGGCAGACCCCGGCCGCGCAAGGCGCTTACAACAACGGCGTCATTGATGTGCCCGCCATCCAATCCCCGGTGGTCACGGTAGACCGGACCAACGTACAATCCGCCTTGATTGATTCCGGCTACTACAATGCCGCCGACTTCACCGGCCTGGATACCCTGGGCGCAGCTCCGTCTGTGGACGTAACCGGCCGTGTTGGCGTCGTCCTGCCGACCCGCGATGAACCCCGCTGGGTGCAAGACGAGACTCGCTTCAAGGAAGCGCTGGAAGCGGCCGGGTATGAGGTTGAGATTCTCTTCAGCCAGGGCGACTCCGCCAGAGAACGGGCCAACGTCGAAGACCTGATCACCAAAGGCGTGCAAGTTCTGATCATCACCCCGCACGACGGCACGGCGGCGGCGGCGGCGGCCGAAGCGGCCAAAACGGCTGGCGTTCGCGTCATCTCCTACGACCGCCTCATCCGCGACACCGACGCCGTAGACTACTACGTCACCTTCGACAGCCTGGCCGTCGGCGCGCAGCAGGCGCAATACCTGGTAGACAACGCCAGCGGCGCGGGCAACCCGCTCTACCTCTACGCCGGCGCGGCCTCTGACAACAATGCCTTCATCTTCTTCGAGGGCGCCTGGAGCGTTTTGCAGCCGAAGATCGCCGATGGCACGTTCGTCGTCAAGAACTCCAGCGAAGCGGTGGCCTTGCAAGACAAAGCCGAACTGAGCCGCGATGAGTTGGCCCGACTGATCGGTCAGGTGACGACTAACTGGGACTTCAACACGGCGAAGAATCTGGCTGAGGCGAACCTGACAGCGGCCACAGCCGCCGACAAGGGCGACGTCTTCATCCTGGCCCCGAACGACGGCACGGCTCGCGCCATCGCCGACGCCTTTGCCACCGACGGCGACGTGAGCAGCTTCATCGTCACCGGGCAGGATGCGGAACGGGCTTCGGTGCAGTACATCATTGACGGCCGTCAATCCATGACCGTCTTCAAAGATGTGCGCACCCTGGTGAACGACGCGATCAACGCCGCCATCGCCCTGCTGCAAGGGCAGACCCCGGCATCTGCTGGCGCTTACAACAATGGCGTCATTGACGTGCCTGCCATCCAATCTGCCGTCGTCACGGTAGACCGCAGCAACGTGCAATCGGCTCTGATTGACTCCGGTTATTACAGCGCTGCTGACTTTACCGGCCTGCCGTAGCATGTAGCTTTGTTGTTATTGAAGACCCTAAGGGTTTGCAAAACCCTTAGGGTCTTTTGCAGAGGAGTCGGCGATGGAAGATAGCATCATCCTGGAAATGAGGAACATCACCAAGGAGTTCCCCGGCGTGAAGGCGCTCGACGACGTTAGCTTTCGCGTGAAGCAGGGAGAGATTCATTGCCTGGTCGGGGAAAATGGCGCGGGCAAATCTACCTTGATGAAGGTCTTGAGCGGCGTCTATCCGCACGGGACGTACAGCGGAGAGATCTTTTTTGCGGGGGAGATGCAGCAATTTGGCGGCATTCGCGACAGCGAAAAAACGGGCATCGCCATCATCTATCAGGAATTGGCCCTGGTCCCGGAGATGACGGTGTATGAGAACATCTTTCTGGGGAACGAAATTTCCCAGGGCTTTCGCGTGAACTGGAACGAGACCATCAAGCGCGCCACCGAAATGCTGCGCAAGGTGAAGCTAGATGTGAACGCAGCCGCGAAAGTGAAGGAGTTGGGGGTCGGGAAGCAGCAGTTGGTGGAAATCGCCAAAGCGCTCAGCAAAGATGTGCGCTTGCTCATCCTCGACGAGCCAACCTCGGCCCTTAACGAAGGGGACGTGGACAACCTGTTCGATTTGCTGCGCGATTTGAAGGCGAATGGCGTCACTTGTATCATGATCACCCACAAGCTGAAGGAGATCATGGAGATCGCCGATTCGGTAACGGTGCTGCGCGATGGCAGAACGATCTGCACGCTGGATGCCCACAATGGCGAGGTGTCGGAGCAAATCATCATCAAGCACATGGTCGGGCGCGAGATAGACAATATCTATCCCAGTCGGTTGCACCAACGCTCGGAAGAGGTGGTGCTAGAGGTGAACAATTGGACGGCCTATGACCCGGCCGTTGAACGGGTCATCTTAAAAAATAACCAGTTCAAAGTGAAGCGAGGGGAGATCATCGGCTTTTCTGGCTTGATGGGGTCGGGGCGGACGGAGTTGGCGCTGAGTATCTTCGGCAACCCGGCGAATTATCAGGTGGAAGGCGATTTGATCGTCAATGGAAAAAAGCAGCGTTTTAAGCATCCTCAGGAGGCGATTAACGCGGGGGTGGCTTACGTTTCAGAAGACCGAAAGCGAAATGGCCTGATTTTGATCCAGGACGTGAAGCAGAATGTGACGCTGGCGAATTTGCGGGAACTGGCGCGGCGCGGCGTGGTGGACAGGAACGCGGAGATCAAGGTTGCCAACGAGTATAAACGCTCGCTTAACATTAAGACGCCGACGATTGAGCAGAAGGTGTCTAACCTGAGCGGGGGCAATCAGCAGAAGGTTTCCCTGGCGAAATGGCTGTTTGTGAAGCCTAACGTGTTGATTTTGGATGAGCCGACGCGGGGCATTGACGTTGGGGCGAAATTTGAGATTTACACCCTGATGAATAAGCTGGTGGAAGAGGGGATGAGCATCATCATGATCTCGTCTGAACTGCCGGAGATTTTGGGTATGAGCGATAGGGTGTACGTGGTATCGGCCGGTAAAATTACCGGGGAACTGCCGGTGGAAGAGGCAACCCAGGAAAAAATCATGCACCTGGCAACGATGAATTAAGGAGTTTGTGATGGCCTTTGTAAAAGATTTACAACGAGTGTTGCTGCAAAATATCCGCGACTATGGCATGTTTATCGCCTTGTTTGTGATCTGGATTGTCTTCGCCATTTTGACCGACGGCGTTTTCATCTCTTCGCGGAATATCAGCAACCTGCTCAATCAGTCGGGTTACATTGCCGTCTTGGGTATTGGGATGACGCTGATCATTGTGATCCGCCACATTGATTTGTCGGTGGGTTTTTTGGCCGGTTTTTTGGGCGCGGTGGCGGCGATTGCCATGGCCTTTTGGAATTGGCCGGTTTGGGTGGTGATCCCGTTTGTGCTGCTGGTTGGGGCAGTGCTGGGGTTGGTCCCTGGTTTCCTGGTGGCGCGGTTGGGAATTCCGGCGTTTGTGGCGACGCTGGCCGGTTTTTTGATCTATCGTGGGGCGATTCTGGTGGTGACGGAGCGGACGGGCACGATCATCATCAGTAACCGGGCGTTTAATGCCATTGGCAATGGCTTTATCCCGGATTTGCCGCTGGATATTTTGCCCGGACTGCATGTGCTGACGCTGCTGGTTGGGATTGTGGCGATTGTGATTTATGTGATTAGCGAGATTAACGGCCGTCGCACCAAACAAGCCTACGAATTTGAAGTGCTGCCGATGAACATCTTCATCCTGAAGCTGGTCTTCGTGGCTGTGCTGGTCGGCGGTATGACCTGGGTGTTGGCCGGGTACAATGGCCTTTCCTGGACGGTGGTTGTCATGTTGGTGGTGGTGGGCATCTACAACTTCATGACGACGAAGACGGTGCTGGGGCGGCACATTTACGCCGTCGGCGGCAACCCGGAAGCGGCCCAATTGAGCGGCGTTAACGTCAAGCGAATCACTTTCTTTGTCTTTAGCCAGATGGGGATGTTGGCGGCGCTCTCCGGCATGTTGTTCGCCTCTCGTTTGCAGTCGGCGACGACGACGGCCGGGACGCTGTTTGAGTTGGACGCGATTGCCGCCGCTTTTGTCGGCGGCGTTTCGGCCGCCGGTGGGGTGGGCCGGGTGACGGGCGCGTTGATTGGCGCGTTGGTGATGGCTTCGCTGACCAGCGGCATGAACTTGATGGGGATTGGCATTTCTTACCAATATATTGTGCGTGGGGCGGTGCTGGCGGCGGCCGTGATCTTCGACGTGGCGACGCGCAACCGTTAAACAATTCTCTCCCTGTGAATCGTACAACCCCCTCCCTAACCCTCCCCCGGAGGGGGAGGGAACCGGCTCC
>CAYONK010000224.1:0-2176 GCA_964405285.1 uncultured Ardenticatenaceae bacterium | reverse complement strand
GCTCCCTCTCCCGTTGGGAGAGGGCTGGGGAGAGGGTAAAAACCTACATCCTGACGAAATCTTGGGGCAAAGAATGCGAGAATTCTTTGCCCCTTTGCTTTTTTTGCCTTAAACAATCCGGCATCGGGGGCACAACGGCCGTTCTCGCCTCCCCCCTCCATTTCTGCTATCCTTAGCCCCTAAAAAGTCCTCTTTTCTCCGGGAGAAGCAGCCATGATGGACCGTACCGCCACCCAGCCGCCGCTGGAGCTGACCACCTTCAACAACCAATCCCTCTTTTCCGACCATTACCTGCGCGACGTTTTGCGCCCAACGGCCGTTTGGCGCAGCGCCATCCATCAGGGCCGAGAGTTCCTGGGCTGGCTGCGCGACCTCTACGCCCGCGAACAGGCCCAACTGCCCCATTACAAAGAAGCCCAGCTAGAAGAGAACTGGCTGCGCCCCATCTTCGGCCGCCTGGGGCATGTCTGGGAAGGGCAGGCCGCCATCCCCGGCCTGAAAGGGAACATCAGCAAGCCCGACTACGCCTTCTTCCCCGATGAGGCGGCGCGCAAAACGGCCGTTTCCCTGCAAAACACCCCCGCCTACGCCCAAACCCTCCTCGCCGTCGGCGAAGTCAAACAGTGGGAAGTCAATCTCAGCAAAAAGACGGGCAGCCAGCCCACCTTCGACGCGCAAAACCCAATGTACCAGATTGACACCTACCTCTCCCTCAGCGGCGTGGAGTGGGGCGTGTTGAGCAACGGCCGTTTCTGGCGACTGCTGCACAAATCCTCCTCCCGCACCCTGGAAACCTACTTCGAGATAGACCTGCTCGCCGCCCTACACGCCCCCAACGAAACCTTCGCCGAAGCCGTCGCCACCTACTTCTGGCTCTTCTTCAACCAGGCCGCCTTCCGCCCCGCCGCCGACGGCCGGACCTTCCTCGATGACGCCCTGGCCCAAAGCCGCGCCTACGCCCTCGCCCTGGAAGCCGATTTGCGCGACAACGCCTACCGCGCCCTGGAACAACTGATCATCGGCTTCTTCGCCGGAGACAATAGCCTGAACCCCCACGACGAGGCCGACCGCGCCGCCGTCTATCGCGGCAGCCTCTACCTGCTCTATCGCCTGCTCTTCCTCTTCTATGGCGAAAGCCGCGCCCTGCTGCCCAGCCACACCCCCTTCTACCGCGACAACTACGCCCTGCAAACCCTGGCCCAAACCATAGACAGCCAACGCAACCAACTGACCAACCTCCCCACCACCGGCAAACGGTACTGGAACCAGTTGCAAGAGCTATTCCGCCTGATCAGCGGGCAGGATGAACAGCTAAACGCCGATTTAGGCGTGCCGCGCTACAACGGCGGCCTCTTCGACCCGGCGCAGCATCCCTTCTTGGAACAGCATTTCGTCGGCGACCGCGCCCTGGCGCAGGCGATTGATTACCTGGCGACCCGGCGGATCATCGAAGCGGGCGGCAAACCGGCCTATCAGGCGGTGGATTATCGCACCCTCGATGTGCGCCAACTCGGTTCCATCTACGAAGGGCTGTTGGAATATCGCGTCGCTGTCGCCAGCGAGGAGATGGTGACGATCAGCCAAAAGGGGGTGGAGACCTGGGTTCCCCTGGCGCAAAGGGGCGCGGCCAAAAGCTACGGCGAACGGCGGCAGGCGGGTGAATTGTACCTGACCACCGACAAGGGAGAGCGCAAAGCGACCGGCTCCTACTACACCCCGGACTACATCGTCGAATACATCGTCGCCAACACCCTCGGCCCCCTCGTCGAACAAGTCCGCGCCGATGTTAAAGCCGCCGCCTCTGCCTCTAGCTCCCGCTCTAGCTCCGACCTCTTCAGCGAAGGCATCCTCGCCCTCAATATCCTCGACCCGGCGATGGGGTCCGGCCATTTCCTGGTGGAAGCGACCCATTATCTGGCTCGCGCCCTGGCGACGGATGAGTATGTCCAGGCGGGCGCGGCCGAGAGCGACCTGTTGTATTGGAAGCGGCGCATCGTCGAAGCCTGCATCTATGGCGTGGATAAGAACCCGATGGCGGTGGAGTTGGCGAAGTTGTCGCTGTGGCTGAAAACGGCCGTTTCCGACAAACCCCTCTCCTTCCTCGACCACCACCTGCAATGCGGCGACAGCCTGGTGGGCGCGCGCTTGGCTGATCTGGTGAAGCCGCCGGGCGGGG
>CAYONK010000223.1:0-7324 GCA_964405285.1 uncultured Ardenticatenaceae bacterium | reverse complement strand
GGCTCCTGGACGCCCCAGGTGAATGCCCACGAGAACACGGCCAGGAGCCTTCGGGCGGGTCTTCCGGCTGAATCTGGAAGAGGTTTTGTCCGGCGACGGTGAGAGCCGGATCAGTGTCCGGGCCGAGGAAGTAGGGCTTGAACTTCAACATGCCGTCTGGTCCGACGTAGGCATAATGGCGGATCACCTGCCGGTCCATCGCCTGCCAGGAGCCGGTGACTGGATTGTTGGCGCTGTCGGCGATCTTGCGGTAAGACCAGCGGTAATGGGTGATACCGTTGGCGATCAGGTCTTCGCCGAAGTAGACGCGCGGCTCTAACACGCCGCCGAAAGGCGCTCCGGCGATGGTGCCGCCGCCGGAGGTGGTCAGGCCGCGATTGTTCCCGGTTAGTGGGCCGTGAATCTGTTGGAAGCCGACGTTTTCGCCAATGCCGAGGATGGCAAGATGGTTGCCGTTTACGCGGGGCGCCGGATTGCACCAGGGTACGCGCGGGTCGGTAACGCGGATGGTCACTTCGGAGCCGCAGGCGTAATTCCAGTAGGTGTTGCAGCGCATAGGCGGGCGATAGACGGTGGTCCAGGTTCCGCCGATGGCGTATTCGACCCAGAAGTAGAGGTCGGGATGGTCACCAAAGCAGGGGTACCAGATGATGGTGTCAAAACGGCCGTTTTCGTCCGTCTCAATCACCCGCAGTTCATCGCAGCGCAGGCGGTAGAGGAACCAATCGAAGCGGCAAAGGAAGGGCAGCAGCAGGGCGACGTTGTCAATTAACGCCTGGCGCACGATGGTGATGGATTGGGAAGCGAGATTGGCACGAATGGTCAGCGGAATCTGGCTAACTTTGGGCGGGTCTGGTTGCGGGTCGAAGCCCACAGCGTCAGCCGGGCGGGCGACCATCATGGCGCGTTCCCTGGGCGGCAGAGGTTGGGGGTTGAGAGTAACAGCCACTTGCCGGGCCGCGCCTGGCTGCATGGCGGCCAGGGCTTCCGGCGAGGGGTCAATCACGCCAGGATCGAAGCGGAAGGGGGGCGGGTCTGGTTGCGGGATGGGGGGAAACGGCCGTTCCAGCAATTCCAACAAATCATCCCGCAGCCGCCAGATGTCCGGGTCTGGCAGGCGGGGGATGAGCCAGGGAATACGGTCCACTTCGCAGATGTGGACGCGCGCGTGACAGACCGGCATGTCGTAGGTAACGCCGCCAATCGTCACCGGCCGGACCACCCGGCCGCGCACCCGGCAGAAACACCAAAGCCACCAACGCCAGTTCAGGTCCGGGATGGGCAGCAATTCGTACTGCCATTGCCCTGGCCGGAACCGCCACAGCGCCTCATGCGCCTGCCAACGGGCCATTGTCTCCAGCGTCACCGCTCCTTGCGGGCGCTCTTTTGGCGGCAGCGGGCCGAAGAAAATGCGGGCATGACGGGCCGTCTTTTCGTCCAGGTCCAGCCGAACCTTGCCCTCGGCGGCCTTAAAGGCGGCGCTGGTCAGCAGCCGCCCCCGCCGGTCGAAGGCGTAGGCGACGACTTCCAACTCTTTGCCAGGCTCACCAGCGAAGGGCACATTGAACAGAATACCTTTTTCTTTTCGACTACCTTTCTCTTGAACCATCGTTTCACCTCCAAGTGAATGGGCGGGCGCTGTGCTGACAGCGCTGCGCAAAAATCTTGTTGACAATGAGCTAAACGAGGGATTTTGCGCTTTTCCGGCGCTGCGCATGAAGAAGATGTGAAAGAAAAAAGCCCCTGTGCGGACACGGGGGCTTTTCAGGTGGTAGGGGATTGAGGCCGCGTTTAGGCGCTGGCCTGCCTGGGCGTTTCAAGCTGGATGCCCTGCTCGGCAGCGCAGCGTTCAAAATTAGCCAGGGTATTAGCCACATGGATAATGCCCTTGCCCAACGCGCCATCTTCAACCGGCGTCAGGCCGCATTCGATGATCCGGCGCACTTCTTTGGGCGAAAGCCCGCCGCCGCCCCGCTCAATGACCAGGGCGGCCAATCCGGCGACCATTGGCGCGGCGAAGGAGGTGCCGCTCCAATAGGCGAAGCCGCTGTTTTCTGCTGTTTTGTGGACCGGACCAATGAGGGCGTAGGGGCAGTCGCCAGCGGTGCAGGCGTCGTTGGCCGGGAGGAACTGGGCGGTGGTTTGATCGTAACGGCCGTTTCCCGCCGGCGCCGCCAATTCCCCACGATTGGAGAAAGTGGCCCGCCCACGCTCCTGCGTGCTGCCCGCCACCCCGATGATCGTCGGCCAGTTGGCGGGCAGGTGAGCCGGTTCTGGCTCAGGCTGGTTGGCCGAATCGTTGCCGGTGGCGGCCACCACAACCATCCCGGCGCAATCGGCCAGACGCAGCAAGTCGCGCAGCGACTGCACCTCCAGGGGCAAAGCAAAACCCGCCTCGCCCGGTGGCAGGCGGATGCCCAGGCTGAGGTTGATGACCACGCCGATCTGCCCGTCGGCGGCCCCATTCGCCCGGACAAAATCGAAGAGCGCCTGATTGAGGCTGAATAGAGTCCCTTTGTTGTTGGCGTTCAGCACTCGGATAAGCTGTATGTCGGCGGCCGGGGCGACGGCGTGAGCGATCCCGGCGGCGAAGAGGCCGTGGCTGCTCAGGTCGCGCTCTTCGGTCGCTGGCGGTGTCTCGTAATGGGCCAGCGCCAGGGTAAGCGGGGCCGGTTCGTTCACCCAGGGGATGGAACGGCCGTTTCCCCCAATCACCTCATCAGCGGCAAATGGCGACGTATCAAACAGGCCGATGCGCACCCCGCGCCCGGCTGTCCGGTTTTCCGCTGCCAGGCCAATTTCCTTGAAAGCCCGCTGCGTCAGAAAATGCGCCGCTTGCGCTTGATTGCCGCCGCTCCCGCTGCCGGTTGGGTCCCAGGGGCTGCCGGTCGGCTCCCACGGGCTGCCGGTTGGGTCCCAGGGATGGCCGGAGAGCCAGTTCGGTTCGGCGCGCACGCTGCTGCCCCGGCCGACCGCGCCTTCAATCGCCCGGATCGCAGCGGCTACGTCTCGCTCGCTGCCGCTCAGGTGGTAGAGGTCTATGACAAAATCGCCAAAGTCGAAGCCGTCGCAGCCCGCCAGGCAGTCGCGCAACCGCGCATCCAGACCGGCGAAGTCCAGTCGTTCCAGGCGGGTGGGGTTTCCGGTGGCGCGAACGGCCGTTTCCACTTCCGCCCGCGGCCCACGCACCACAATTTGCTCCTGAACAAAGAACTCTTCCGGGGGGTACTCCTGCCGGGGCGGCTCCGGCGGCTCAGTGGGCGGCGGCGGCTCTTTGCCCAGCATCCCGCCGACCAGGCCCAGCAGGAGCAAAAACAACATCAGGAGCAGCCAGCCTGGCGCGTCTAACCAGACCAGGACGGCCAGCACCATAATGAGTACGAATACTAAACCTTGTGTCGAACGATTTTGCATGGATGGTTCCTCCTTCATCAATCGTCGCTCGTAGGGGCAGACCCGCGCTGCCCTTCTCTGGGCGAACGCGCAAGTTCACCCCTACCATCAATAGACGAGAAAATTGAGATTATTCCGGCACGGCCGTTACAGCGGCCCGGTATCGCCCACCAGGAAAAAAGGCGCCCAGAAGTAGGGATGGCGCTCTATCTGTTCCAATTGGGCCTGGCGCAGGGCGTCCCCTTTGCTCACGCCATCGGCCAGGGCGCGGTAGAAGTGGTGCATGAGAACGGCCGTTGCCCCATCCTCCACCGGCCAAAACGTTGAAACGAGCGAAGCGGCCCCGGCCGCCAAAAACGCCCGCATCAAGCCGAGCAGCTCGTCGCCGCCGCCGATGACGCTGCGGCCGGTCTGGCAGGCGCTCAGCGTGACCAGCGAGGCGCGCAAGCGTAAGTTGAAGATGTCCAGCGTGGTCAGCCAGCCATCGGCCAGGGCCAGGCCGGAGAAGAGGGGGTTATCCGGGCGGAATTCGCCATGCGTGGCCAGGTGCAGAATGCGGTAATCGCCAGCCTGACGGCGCAGGCGGCTCAGGGTGGCTTTTTCTTCCAGCAAGGCGTCGCCTGGCCAGTGGCGGGCCAACGCTTCTGCTTCGTGGGGGGCCTGGGGCAAACGGCCGTTTCCCGAATAGCCCACCGCCAATACGCCCGCCTCGGCCGGCGACGCCGTGCGGCAGTAGGCCAACACACTGGCCGCCGGGAGATAGCTCACGGCGAATTGCTCTAGCAGGTAGGCCGCGCCATCGTACAGAGCGTGGAAAGGCAGGTAATGGAGCGGGCCGTGCGGCACAACAATTAGCCGCCGGTAAGGTTCTAATTGGGCGCGGGCCGGGGCGAAGAGCGTCTGATGCAGCTTGCTCAGCACCCCTTGCGCGTTGCGCGTCAGCGCCGCCTGTCGTTCCGGGCTGCTCTGCGGCACGCTGCGCAAATTCAGCCAGAGCAGTTGCAGCAGTTGTTGTATCTGAGCGGGTGTCGTCTCCAGGGGGATAGCCTGCACGCCCTCCCTCGTTACCAGGAACAGCAACAGGCGATCTTGGAGGCTGAAGAATTCCAGCAGGGCCGTCTCGCCGTCGAGGTGGAGCTGGATCGGTTCAGTTTGAAAGTACCAGAGGGCAGCGTCCTGGGCATAGGCGGCGTTACGGACCAGGAGCTTGTGCCAAACGGCCGTTATCTCCTGCTCAATGGCCAACACCCGCTGGCTGGTCGTCTGCTGGGCGGCCAATTGGGCCGTCGGGTCATCGCGTTGGCCCGGTTCTTCGCCGGTGTGCCAACGCCGATAGAGCCGGTCGCGCTCCTTGCGCAGCGCGGCAATCTGTTTAACGAGCGGCTGGTCGGCCGGGCTGCGCGCTTCGATGCGCAAATCGAGCCGGTAGGCCAGCAGATCATGCAGGGCGCGCGATTTGGCCCGTTCGGCCACCCCCAGGGCGGCCGCTGCCTGCCCCTCGGCAACGTAGAGGGCGGCCAGGTCTTCGTAAAGGCGGATTTTGTCCTGGGCAAAGTCGGCGCGATATTCCAGCATCAGGCGGCCATATAGCTGCTCTAGAGCGGCGATGCCGGCCTGCCAGGCGGCAATCGCCCCGGCGCTGTCGCCCTGGCGGACGGCCAGCGCCCCTTGCAAATGGTGCCCCTGATAAGCCAGGTTGGGCAGAGCGTGGTCGGCGGCGATGGCCTGCGCCTGAATGATGTGGGTTTGCGCCTGGTCTGCCTGCTCCAGGGCGAGGGCGGCGCGAGCGGCCAGTAGATGGGCGCGGGCCTGGCCGAGAGGGAGATGGTGGGTCTGGAAAACGGCCGTTGCCGCCAGAGCCATTTCCCAAGCCGTCGCCGCCTCGCCCTGCGGCAGCAGCACTTCGGCGATGCGCAGGTCGGCGTCGGCCAGGGCCACCAGGTTGCCCTCTTGGGCAAAGAGGGCGCGCGCCTGGCGCAGCAAGGCCAGCGCCTCTTCCGGCTGTTCCAGGCCGACACAGGCGTGGGCCTCGTGCAGCAGGCATTGGCCGATCTCGTAGGGTGTCTCTAGCTGGTTGAAGAGTTGGCGGGCGCGTTGGCACTTTTCTTGCGCCTCGCGGAAGCGGCGCAGTTGCAGCAGGCAATCGCTGGTGAAGAGTTCAACCAACATGGCGTGGCGGTAACGGCCGTCTTGCCAAAACGCCTCGCGGGCCAGATCGAGCAGCGCCAGGGCTTCGTTATAGCGCCCCAGGATGAAGTAGGTCATGGCCAGGTTTTGTTGGGCGCGGGCGGCAGCGACGGCGTTTTGCTGACCGGCGTAGGCTTCTAGAATGGCCTGGTTGAGGGCGATGGATTCGTTGAAGCGGCCCAGGTTGCGCAAGATGATCGCCCGGTTCATGTCTACGACCAGCAGGCGGGCAGCCTGCTCTGGGCCGAGGCTTTCGTAGAGGTCGTGGGCCTGGTCTAGTAGATTGAGAGCGGCGCTGTCTTGCCCTAAACGGCCGTGGATGATGGCCAGGTTGACGGTGAGTTCGGCCAGGGGCAGCTTTTCGCCCAGGCGGGCGAAGATCTGGCTGGCCCACTGGCCGACGGCGAGCGCTTCGTCGTATTCGCCCAGGTTGGCCAGGGCGAAGATTTTGCCGTTTTGCGACCAGGCTTGTTCGAGGAGGTGGCCGGAACGGCCGTAGATGGCCGCCGCTTCATCGTAGCAGGCGATACCGCGCTGGAATTCGCCGCTGCCGATGGCGTAGGCGTTGCCTTCGGCGCGCAAGCCCAAAGCGCGGTAGAGGCGGTTGTCGAGCTGCCGGGCCATCTGCTTGAGCAGTTCGGCGGTATGCAGGCAGCGTTGGAGGTCGGTGCGCATGTAGCGGTCGGCCTGCTGTTTGAGGAGGCTGGTCAGTTCGTCTTGTTCGGCCGGACTGAAGAGGGGCAGGCGTTGGGTCAGGTAGGCGGACTGTTCGGCCAGGGGGCGCGCGACGAGGTCGGCCATAAAATCGGCCGGGGTGGCGCGATAGTATGGCGTGGCGGGGAGGGGGGAGAACGGCCGTTTTAGCTCACTGATCACAGGTGCGGACATCGTTTGTCGGAGTAAGGGTTGTCGAGCTGCGGAGTTGGCGTGGGCGGTGGTGGGTCGGGTGACGTTGCTCAAGGGTCCGGGCTAATTTTCCCGTTACCCTACTCTCAGTTATAGCGCAATCTGGCGCGGCGCGCTGTACGCTGTTTAACAGGCGCGGCGCGCGCTACGCCTCAGATGGTGAGCGATTGCAGGTGGATTTCGGCCGTCAGGCGGTTGAGGATAAGGTCGTAAACGCCGGGCGGGACTTCGGTGAAGACGAAGTTGCCCAACTCGTCCAGACTTGTCTCTTGAATGCGGACGCCTTCTTGCCACAATTGCGCTTGAAAAGCGACCTCTTCCAGGCCGATAACCAGGCCGAGAACAGATTTGCGCCCTGGTTTGACCGGGTCATCCTGGATTTCGACGACAAGCTGATAATCGCCAGCCTCATACATCAGCGGTTCGTCAGCGGCGCCGCGCAGAGCCAGGGCCGGAGAGAGCTGCGTTTGGCCGGTCGCTCCAGAGGGAAGTTGGCGGGCGATCCAGATTTGCACCCGTTGACGCCAGGTGTGGGTTATGTCCGGGGCCAGGTCGGCCAGGAAGTTTTGCAGTTGGACCATTTCCTGGCGGCAGTGAGGGCAACTTTGTAGATGGCGGCCAATGGCGTCAGCCCGTTCATCCGGGAGCAGGCGCAGATGATACTCGCCCAGTTCGTCCGAAGCCGGGCAGGTCAGGCGGTAGAGGCGGGCCGCTAATTGTTTGTCCAGTTGGTCCATGATGCTCTCCTAAGGAACGCGGATGAAATGGCTGCGGAAGAATTGAGATTAGAGATTGGAGATTGGAGAATGGGCCAATCTCCAATCTCTAATCTCCATTC
>CAYONK010000222.1:1173-7332 GCA_964405285.1 uncultured Ardenticatenaceae bacterium | reverse complement strand
GATCATTGCCCGGCCGGAATTCATCTATGGGCCGGGGGATTTGCATGTGTTGGGGTTGTTCAAGGCGGTGGAAAACGACCGTTTCTTCACCATCAACGGCGGCCAATCCACCTGCCACCCGACCTACATTGACGACGCGGTAACGGGAATGCTGTTGGCGCTGGCGCAGGGGCGCGTGGGCGAAATCTACCACATCACCGGACCTGAACCCGTCACCTTCAGCGAGTTGGGCGCGGCGATTGCCGCCGCCCTGGGCGTCTCCGCGCCAAAGCTCAATCTGCCGCGCCCCCTGGCAATGGCGGGCGCGACCGGACTGGAACTCATGGCCAATATCTTGAAAAAACGGCCGCCCCTCAGCCGCACCGGCGTCGCCTTCTTTAGCGAAAGCCGCCGCTTCTCCTGGCAAAAAGCCCACGGAGAACTCGGCTACACACCACAATTCGATCTACCCACCGGCGCGGCGCAGACGGTGGCCTGGTATAAGAAGCAGAAACTACTCTAATTGTGAATTGTGAATGCTGAATTGTGAATTGTGAAGTGGTCCGCAATTCACAATTCACAATTCACAATTCACAATTCACAATTCACAATTCACAATTCCTATGCTTACTTCTTTCTCTATCAAATCTCTCTACGCTCTGGCGCTGGCTGAGGGCGAAGGCGTGGGCACGGCGTATGAATACTATGCCAAGCGACTGACGCTGGGGCGCTGGCTGAAGCAGATCGGCCGGCCGAAGCGGATGCTGGTAGCCGGGCTGCCGCAGAAATATGGCAGCAGTCTGGACTTTTTGCTGTTGGCGGAAGAATTGGGGGCAGAGGTGACGGTGGCCGACGAACGGCCGTTTGCCCTCACTAAACTCCAATCCTCCATGGCAGCGGCGCGAGGGGCGGGGTGGTTAACGGCCGTTTTCCCCCACACCCATCTTGTCGCCAGCTTGGCCGATCTGAGCGAGGTGGAAGGCCCCTTCGATTTGTGCCTTTCCGCCGAGATGTTGCAGCGCATGGCTGCCGCCGACCGCCCCCGTTACGCGGCGCGTTTGCGAGAACTGGGAACGGCCGTTGCCCTCTTCTGCCCCAACGCCGACAACCCCGCCCACACCCAAATCAGCGGCCTCGACGGCCTTACCCTCGCCCAACTCCAATCCCTCTTCTCCCCTGCTCCCCCGCTCCCCCGCTCCGGTTATATTGATATGCCCCCCTTCCCCCCCGGCGTCATCCGCAGCGAGGAGCAGCGCGAACAGGCCACCAGCGGCAAATTTGAAGCGTTCGCCATGTGGGGCTTGGGCTACTACGCCCGCGCCGAGAAGATTCTGCCAACGGCCGTTCGCCGCCGCCAATCCCACATCGTCTACGCCCTGGTGAGCCGTAATCCGTGAGCCGTGAACCGTAAGCTGCATTCCGCATTCCGCATTCCGCATTCCGCACTCCGCCTCGATCCCGGCTATCTCGTGGTGCTGGCTATCTGCCTGCTGGCGATCTGGCCGTTCATCGGCCGGGCCAGCCTGCCGCAGGAGACGGACGCGGAGCTGCATATCTTCCGCCTGCTGGAACTCAGCTATCTGGTGCGCAGCGGCGAATTTTACCCGCGCTGGGCGCCCAACTTCTATCACGGCTACGGCTACCCCATCTTCAACTACTACGCCCCGCTCACCTATTACCTCGGCCTGCCCATCGAACTGCTGCCCCGCCTGGACGCGGTGGATGGGGTAAAGTTTGTCTTTGTCCTGGGGCTGCTGGCGGCCGGGTTCGGCATGTATGGCTTTGTCCGCGACAATTGGGGGCGGCCGGCCGGGTACGTCGCCGCCGCCGTCTATGTCTACGCCCCCTACGTGCAGTACGTGGACCCCATCGCCCGCGGGGTGTTGGCCGAGTCGTTCAGCCTGGGGCTGTTCCCGCTGGCGCTGTGGGCGCTGGACCGATTGCGGCGCGGGGCGACTTTTTGGCGCTGGATAACGGCCGTTTTCCTCACCGCCGCCCTCCTCCTCAGCCACAACCTGCTGGGCATGTTCTCCCTCGCCATCCTCTTCACCTGGGCGGCGTGGTTAATGGTCAATCGTCAATCGTCAATGGTCCACCAGCCACCAGCCACCAGCCACCAGCCACCGGCCACCGGCCACCGGTCACCCCTCCGGCTGGTATTTGCTGCATTGGGCTTGGGCTTTTTGTTGAGCGCGTTTTTCTGGCTGCCAGTGGTGTTGGAGCGGAACGCGGTCAATTTGAACACGCTGATTGGCGCGGGGGACAATTACGACTTCCGCACCCATTTTCTCGCCTGGGGCGAACTGCTCACCTACACCCGCCGCCTCGATTGGGGGGCGACGGAGCCGTTTTTCGTCTTTAACCTGGGGGTGGCCCAATGGGTGTTGGGCGCATTGGGCCTGGTCGCTCTGGCTTTGCGCCGGGCCTGCCAGCCCTGGCACGCCGCCTTCTTCGCCGTCAGCCTGGCCTTCTTGCTCTTTCTGATGCTGCCCATCTCCACTTTTTTGTGGGAAGCCATCCCTCTGCTACCCTATTTCCAATTCCCCTGGCGATTGCTCGGTCCGACGGCGGCGATGTTGGCTGTGCTGTCCGGGGTGGGTGTGGCGGCGCTGTTGGAATGGCGCGATTGGTCGGAGAAGGCGAAAGGGGTGGTAACGGCCGTTGTCGTCTCCCTGCCCATCCTCCTCGGCTTGCCCCTGACGCAACCCGCCCCCTGGCCCGACTTTGGCGAAGTCTTCCCCTTTCGGATGTCGCTCATCGAACACAGCGGCCGTTGGCTCGGCACGACCTCCACCGCCGATTACGTGCCCGCCACCGTAGACATGATCCCGGAGCGCAACGGGGCTGTGGTCGCCGGGTTCCTCACCGACACGCCGCTGGACCGGGTGAACCGCCTCGCCTTGCCCGAAGGCGCAACCGTCGTTGGCGAAGAGCTATCGCCGCTCCATTTCCGCTACACCATAGACGCCCCCGACTACTTCTGGCTGCGTCTCTTCCTCTTCGATTTTCCCGGCTGGACTGTGCAGCTGAACGGGGCGATTGTCGAGACGGAACTCGGCCGCCCGGAAGGCTTCATCGTCGTCCCCGTCCCCGCCGGACAGCATATCGTCGAAGTCCGCTTCCAGGACACCCCCGCCCGCACCCTCGGCTGGCTGATCAGCGGCCTCGCCCTCCTCGCCACCCTCATTGTGGGATTTTGGATTTACGATTTACGATTTACGATTGGCGATTCACAATTCACAATTCACAATTCACAATTCACCATTCCCTCCCGCTTCACCCTCATCGCCGCTCTCTCCCTAACGGCCGTTACCCTCCTCCTCCTCCAGCCCCTCAACCTGCTCCACCACAACTCCGCCGACTTCCGCGCTGAACCGGCGCAGCAGCAGGTCTGGGCTGACTTTGGCGAGCAGATCGCCCTGATCGGCTATGATACCTCGGCCAAAAGCGCCCACCCCGGCGATACGCTGACGCTGACGCTCTATTGGCAGGCGCAACGGCCGTTAGACATCAATTACCAGAGCTTCATCCACGTCCTCTCCCCCGATGGGGCCTTGGCCGCCCAATCCGACCACCTGAACCCCGGCGATTTCCCCACCCGCCGCTGGCCGACCGACAAATACGTGCGCGACGTCCACATCGTTACCCTGTCGTCTGATCTGCCGCCCGGCGATTACGCCATCCGAACCGGCCTTTGGGTGCAGACCGAAGGCTGGCGACTACCGCTGTTAGATGCCACCGGGCAGCAGATTGACGATAGCGCAATTTTGTTTTCTCTGGCGGTTGGCGCACAATAAAGGGCATGGCCGCGATGCGCAAAACTTTCCTCCAGGTTGTGTTGCCCTTGTTTGGGCTGCTGCTCTTTTTCATGGGGACGGTTCTATGGCCGGCGCCGGGCCTGGCCCTGGGCGGCTATGACGTGCGCGGCCTCTTTTCCCCCTGGTTGGAGTGGACGAGAACGGCCGTTTGGCAAGGCCAACTCCCCTTCTGGCACGCGGCGCAATTCGCCGGATACCCCTTCCTCAGCAACCCCCAGATCGCCCTTTTTTACCCGCCCACCTGGCTGACGCTACTGCTGCCGGTGCGCGTTGGCCTGAGTTGGCACGTTCTGTTTCACCTGCTGGTCGCTGGCCTGGGGATGTTTTGTTTCGTCCGCCAGCAAAGCGGCGACCGCTGGGGCAGTTGGTTAGCCGCGCTCACCTTCACCTTTGGCGGGTTCAGCGCCGCCCGCCTTTACGCCGGGCACGTCGGCTTGCTGGCGACTTTCGCCTGGCTTCCCTGGCTCCTCTGGGCCTTTGCCTGCAGCGTATCCGTAAACGGACGACAGCCGACGGACGACGGACCACGGAATACGGAATATGGAATACGGACCGCGGAATACAGAACGGCCGTTCTCGCCGGTCTCCCCTTTGGCCTGGCCATTCTGGCCGGGCACACCACCTCGCTGATCTACGTGGGGCTGGTCTGGGCGGCCTGGGCTGTCTATCTGGCAGTGGAGGATGGAGCCAGGAACGGCCGTCAGGCGCTGTTGTCGCGCAGTCTCTTTGTGGGCCACCAGTTCGCCTTTGCTTTGATTGTCGGGCTGCTCTTGAGTGGGGTGCAATTGCTGCCCCTGCTGCAATTTGCCGCCGTCTCCTCTCGCTCTGGAGCGGCCGATTTTGCCTTCGCCACCGCCTACTCTTTCCCGCCCGCTCATCTCGTGACGCTGCTTGTGCCGGAATTCTTTGGCGAACCGACGCGCAGCGGTTATTGGAGCGTGCCCAATTTCGAGGAGTTGACCTATTACGCCGGGGTGCTGCCGCTGTTGGCGTTGGCCCTGACCTTGCGCCGGCCGACGCGGCGCGGCCTCTTTTATGTGGCGCTGCTGCTGTTAGGGCTATTATTGGCGCTGGGCAGCTACGGCTTCCTCTATCCTCTGTTGTATGAATGGCTGCCGCCGTTCCGTCTGGCGCGCGCGCCGGGGCGGGCGATGGTTCTCTATGCCTTCGCCGCTGCTGCCCTGTTGGGCGAGGTGGTTGCCGGGCGCGGCCACTGGCAGGTGGCTTCGTTGGATCGGCTGCTGCGTTGGCTGTTGGCGACAACGGCCGTTCTCGGTCTGGCTGTTCTGGCAGCGACTGGGGCGATCTTCATCACTATTCACCCGACGGAGACCAGCGGCCGGTTGTGGCATCAGGTGGGGGGATGGGCAACGGCCGTTTTCCTCCTGCTGCTCGGCGGCGCGCTGCTCTGGCGTTATCTGGCGCTGCCGAAGCAAGCCGGACGGCGGCGCGCCCTCGGCCTGGCCCTCACCGCTCTGGTATTGGCTGATCTCTGGCTGTTTGGCTATAAATTCATCCGCCTGGAGCCACAGACCATTGACCCGCTTTGGCCGGACACCATCGCCCTCATTGGCACGCCCGAAGAGAGGATTTTGCCCTGGGGCGTCTCCATTTTTGAACAAAATGGGGCCTGGCAAAGCGGCCTCAACTCCATTTTCGGCTACAATGCTCTGGAGATTGGGGCGCTGCAAGCGTTCACCGGCTCTATCCCCGACCCTCGTTCCAGCGCCTACGACATTCTCTCGGCCCGTTACGTGGTGGCCCAGTGGCCGTTGGAGCAGTATGAGGATGGGGAACGGCCGTTGCGTTTTATCGGTCAGCAAGGGGCGGCCTGGGTCTACGAACGGGCGCGGACGCTGCCCCTGGCCCGCCTGGTGACAGAGGCGGAAATCATCCCGGACGAGGCAGCGGCCATCGCTCGTGTCCATCAACCGGATTTCGATCCGGCAACGACGGCGATTCTCGCCGCGCCGCCAGCATGTGGATTGGGGGGAGATGGGGCGGGAACGGCCGTTATCCGGGAAAAACGCGACGGTTATTGGCGCGTCGAGACGGACAGCCCTGTCCCCGCCTTGCTCATCCTCAGCGAGACGGCCTACCCTGGCTGGCGCGTCCGGGTAGATGGTCAGTCCGCCGAGCCATTGACCGCCTACACCGCCATTCGCGCCGTCTGCGTGCCTGCCGGGACGCACACCGTCGAGTGGCAGTTCCTCCCATTGATTTATGCCTGGGGCGGGCTGCTAACGCTCATTGGCTTATTGGGGGTGGGAACGGCCGTTGGTTCCACCTTCCGCCATCGGCTATACTAAACGAAGAAGCGGAAGTGGTTATCCGTTATCCGTTATCCGTAAGCCGTAAGCCG
>CAYONK010000222.1:0-1073 GCA_964405285.1 uncultured Ardenticatenaceae bacterium | reverse complement strand
CCGTAAGCCGTAAGCCGAACACGGAATACAGAATACGGAACACATCACCCTGGCAAAACATGAGTGATTTCTTCAAAATCTACGAAGTGGGTCCGCGCGATGGCTTGCAGAACGAAGCCAATCCCATCTCCACCGAGCGGAAAAATCGACTGGTGAATGGGTTGGTGGATGCCGGGCTGCGCCATATCGAGCTGACCAGCTTCGTCCACCCCCAGGCCGTGCCGCAAATGGCCGACGCGGATGAAGTGATGGCAACGGCCGTTGCCACCCACGCCCACATCCCCGCCCAATTCATCGGCCTCGTCTTCAACCAGCGCGGCTACGACCGGGCCATCGCCGCCGGTTGCCGGGCCATGGCCTTCGGCGTCTCCGTCAGCGAGAGTTTTAGCCGGAGCAACACCCGCATGTCCACCGAAGAAGCCTTCGCCATCACCCGCCAGCTTGTCATCCAGGCCAAAGCGGCCGGCCTGTGGACCCGCGTCTACATCATGACCGCCTGGGTCTGCCCTTTCGAGGGGCGCACCAACCCTTACCGCACCCTGGCCCTGGCCGAACGAATCCTGGAGCTAGACGCCGACGAAGTCGCCCTGGCCGATACCATCGGCCATGCCGACCCGCTCTCCGTCGGCCAATTGGTTGAATCTTTGGGTCGTCGCCTGGACATGGGTCGGCTGGCCGTCCACCTGCACGATACCCAGGCGATGGGGCTGGCCAACGCCACCACAGCCCTGCAAGCGGGGGCGCGCATCTTCGACAGCAGCGTCGGGGGGCTGGGTGGCTGCCCTTTCGCCCCCGGCGCGGCCGGCAACCTGGCTACTGAGGATTTGGTCTTTTTGGCCTACAAAATGGGATTAGGAACCGGCGTGGATTTTGAAAAGCTCTGGCCGATTGTCTATGACATGGAAAGTTGGGTCGGCCGCCCGATTGGCGGCCGAATTCGCGCCTGGTGGGAAAGCACCTGCAACCTGGAGCCACAGGTCGCCTTTAAGTAAGGTAGCCAGAGCTAGAGCGAGAGCTAGAGTTTCGCCTCGCTTCTGCCTCTAGCTCTCGCTCTCGCTCTCCAACAAATGCTC
>CAYONK010000221.1:0-7341 GCA_964405285.1 uncultured Ardenticatenaceae bacterium | reverse complement strand
CCGCGTTGGCCGTCTTCGGGTGGGCCGAAGCGGAAGCGGGGCGGCCCACCACCGGGATTTGGTAGCTAGTAGCTGGCCGCTGGTAGCTGGTTACCAGTCACCAGCTACCAGCTACCAGCCACCAACGGAGTTTTCGCCATGATGATCGAAATGAAAAACATCACCAAAATGTATGAGATGGGCACTCAGGTTGTCCACGCCTTGCGCGGGGTAGATCTGACCATTGATGCGGGGGAATTTGTCGCCATCATGGGGCCGTCCGGCTCCGGCAAGAGTACCCTGATGAACATGCTCGGCTGCCTCGACTCGCCCAGCGGCGGCATCTACCGGTTAGACGGCATAGATGTCAGCGACATGAGTTCCGACGACCGCTCGCGGGTGCGCAACCGGCGCATCGGCTTTGTCTTTCAACAGTTCAATCTGCTGCCGCGCACAACCGCGCTCAAGCAAGTCGCCCTGCCCTTGATGTATTCCGGCGTGCCGCGCGGCGACCGGTTGGAAAAAGCGCGTCAGGCATTGCGATTGATGGGTCTGGGCGACCGGATGGACCACCGGCCGGATGAGCTTTCCGGTGGGCAGCAGCAGCGCGTGGCCATCGCCCGCGCCCTGGTCAACGATCCGGCCATCATCCTGGCCGACGAGCCGACCGGCGCGTTAGACACCCGCACCGGCGAGGAAATCCTGGGCATATTCGAGCAGCTCAATCGGGAAAAGGGTATCACCATCATCATGATCACCCACGACCCGGAAATTGCCGAACACGCCAATCGCAGCATCTGGATCCGCGACGGCCTCATCCAAGAAGAAGCACAGGAGATGGGACACGGATGAACACAGATTTCTTTGTCCCTTTGTTCCTTTGTCATAAATTCTTAAAACACCATGAACCTATCTGAAAGTTTTCTAACCGCTTTAGACAGCTTATTGGCGAACAAACTGCGCGCTGTGTTGACCATGTTAGGCGTGATCATCGGCGTCGCGGCCGTGATCGCCCTGATGTCCATCGGCAACGGCGTCAGCCAATCCATCACCGGCGAGATTCAATCCATCGGCACGAACCTGATCGGCATTTCCACCAATTTCGATAACAGCGGCGGCTATCCTTCGCTGACTCTGGCGGATGTGGCGGCGTTGTCGGACCCGTTTAACGCCCCGGCCGTTAGCGCGGTTTCGGCGACGGTGCAGGGGGTGCGCGAAGTGGTCTTCGGCGGCAACACCCGCCGGGTGACGGTGGCCGGGGTGACGCCCAACTATTTTGACGTGAACAACGTCTCCGACCTGCTCGGCGGCGATTTTTTCACCGTGCAGGATTATGACACGCAGGCGCGGGTGGCGGTGCTGGGCTATACTCTGGCGGAAAATCTGTTTGAGGAGCGTTACTCCATCGGCGAAAGCGTGCGGATCAATGGCGTGGGCTATCAGGTGGTCGGGGTGCTGGCGAAGTCTGGCAGCAGCTTTAGCAACACCGACAATTCCGCTTTCATCCCCTTGACAACGGCACAATCCCGGCTGTTCACAGAGCGGACGCGGCAGGGGGAAAAGGCGATCACCGGCATCACGGCGCAGGCGGCCAACGAGACGATGACCGACGAGGCGATTGAGCAGATCACTGAGACGCTGCGGCGGCAGCATGGCATCATCTATGCCAATGAGGATGATTTTACGATCATCAGCCAATCCGACTTGCTGGCGGCGTTTGACGTGATTACGGGGACGCTGACCGCGTTTTTGGGAGCCATCGCCGGGATTTCGCTGGTGGTGGGTGGCATTGGTATTATGAATATCATGCTCGTCAGCGTGACAGAGCGGACGCGAGAGATTGGCATTCGCAAGGCGGTGGGGGCGCTGCGCCGGGATATTTTGGTGCAGTTTTTGATGGAATCTATCTTGCTCAGTCTGGTGGGCGGTTTGTTGGGCATTGTCTTGGGCTGGCTGATTTCGCAGGTGGCCGGCCGTCTGATTGATCTGGAGACGGTGGTGGACATTGGCACAATCTTCCTGGCGACCGGTTTCGCCGCCGCCGTCGGCCTGATCTTCGGCATCTACCCCGCCTGGCGCGCCGCCGGTTTGCGGCCGATTGAGGCGCTGCGGTATGAATAGTTAGTTGGGAGTTGTTAGTTGATAGTTGGTAGTCCTACGGGCAGACCAACTATCAACTCCCAACTGTCCACTATCAACTATCAACTATCAACTATGAAACGTGTTTTGGTGGTGGATGACGACAAAGAAGTCGTGCGGTTGATGCAGGCTTATTTGGAGCGGGCGGGGTTTGGGGTGTTGGTGGCCTATGAGGGGGAAACGGCCGTTTCCCTCCTCCGCCAGGAAAAACCAGACCTGCTCTTGCTGGACCTGATGCTGCCCGGCCTGGATGGTTGGGCCATCACCCAGATCATGCGGCGCGACCCGGAATTGGCCGCTATTCCTATCATCATGCTGACGGCCCGTGTGGACGACATGGACAAAATCGCCGGGCTGGAGATGGGGGCGGACGATTACGTGACCAAGCCCTACAACCCGCGCGAGGTGGTGGCGCGGGTGCGCGCCCGGCTGCGCAGCAGCGACGCGCCGCAGCTGCTCCAGGCGGGTGGTCTGACGATGGATGTGGCGACGCGGGAGGTGACGGTAAACGGCCGTTCCGTCGAACTCACCCCCACCGAATTCAGCCTGCTCCACGCCCTGCTCGAACAATCGGGCTATGTCCTGACCCGCAGCCAACTGCTGCGCCGCGCCCTGGGCAGCGGCTACGAAGGCATGGAACGCACCCTGGACAGCCACATGCGCAATCTGCGCCGTAAAATCGAGCCAGACCCTCGTAATCCCCACTACATCCAAACCGTCTACGGCGTCGGCTATCGCCTGGAAGAAAAACCTTGAACCGATTATGGGTTCGTTTTACCCTGGTAGTGGTGGGGATTTTACTGCTGGTGGCGCTGTTGCCCGCCGGGTACAGCGTGGCCGTCACCGCCGGATGGATAGATGACCCGGCCGTTGGCGGCCAGATGCAAGACATCCGCCAGGCCCTTCCTCCCGATTTGCAGGTTCAATTTGATGAGCGAATGGCAGCCTTCGCCTGGAACTACTTCTTTCGCGCTCTCATCACCGTCATCATCGTTGGCAGTGTCATTGGTCTGGTCCTCAGCCGCAGCCTGACGGCCCCTTTGCGCCAGTTGGAAAAGGGGGCGGAGGCCATCGCCGCGCAAAACCTGGCCCATCGCCTGCCGCTGGAAGGCAGCCAGGAGATGAAGGCGGTGGCCCACTCCTTTAACCAGATGGCCGCCCAATTAGAAGCGGCGGAGAAAATGCGCCGCAACCTGCTGGCCGATGTGGCCCATGAATTACGCAACCCGCTCCACGTGCTGCGTGGCAATTTGCAAGCGATTTTGGACGAGGTGTACCCGCTCAGCCAGGAGGAGATCGCCCGGCTGCTGGACCAGACGGGGCTGCTAACGACGCTGGTAGACGATTTGCACGATCTGGCCCAGGCGGAGGCGCAGCGGATGCCGCTCAACCAGCAGTTGACCGATATGGCGGATTTGGTGAAGGAAACGGCCGTTTTCTTCAAACCGCTCGCCCAGGCCAAAGGGGTCAGTTTGCAGGTGGAACTGCTCGGTCCGACGCCCTATTACCGGGTGGACCCGGACCGGCTGCGCCAGGCGGTGCATAATCTGCTGATCAACGCCCTGGCCCACACGCCGGAGAAGGGGGAGATTTGGGTGACGGTGGTGGAGGAGCAAGACTTCTTACGCATCCGGGTGCGCGACAGCGGCGCGGGCATCGAAGCGACCCATCTGCCCTTCGTCTTCGACCGCTTCTACCGGACGGACAGCGCCCGCAGCCGGGACAGCGGCGGCGCGGGCCTGGGGCTGGCCATCGTTAAAGCGATTGTGGAGGCGCATGGGGGGTGGGTAACGGCCGTTAGTCCCGGCGTGGGGCGAGGAAGTACGTTTGAGATTGGCTTGCCAGAGGAACAATCAGCAGTTAACAGTTAACTGTTAACTGTTATCCTCCAATCTCCGACATCACCCGATTCAGGGGGATGACGTCGTTGGAGAGTTTGTGCCCCCAGGGTTTCCACCAAACGCCTTCTTCGATGATCTCTTTCATTTCAGCGTCGCTGGCTCCGGCGCGGAGTGGGTCCAGGAGGTTGACCTCTTTTTCACGGAGGAGGCAGAGCCGCAAACGGCCGTCGGCCGTCAGGCGGACGCGCGTGCAACTGGCGCAGAAGGGTTGGGTGACGGAGCTGATGAAGCCCACCGCGCCCAGGCTGTCGGCCAACTGGTAAAGGCGCGCTTCACCGTCTAAACGGCCGTTATCCACCAATTCTAACGGCCCCAACTCAGCCGAAATCGTCTCAATCAGTTCCGCCTCGCTTACCACCCCCGCTTGCTGGAAATCCGCCACGTCGCCGAAGGGCATCATCTCAATGAAGCGCACCTGCCAGGGCTGATAGAGCGTCAGGCGAGCCAGATCCACCACATCTTGTTTGTCGTTGTAATGGCGCACCACGACCGCGTTTAGCTTAATGCCCAACCCTGCCTCGTCGGCCGCTGCCACTCCTTTCCAGACATCTTCCACCTCGCCCCATCGCGTCAACTTCTTGAACTTCTCCGGATCGAGCGTGTCTATACTCACGTTCACCCGTTGCAGACCGGCGTCGGCCAGCGGTTGGGCCAGGCGATCTAGCAGCAGGCCGTTGGTCGTCATGCCCACCGTTCGGATACCCGGCGTGGCGGCGATTTGCCGCACGATCTCCACGACGTTCGCTCGCACCGTCGGCTCGCCGCCCGTCAATCGGATTTTCTCGAAGCCGAGGTCGGCGAAAATCCGTACCAGACGGACAATTTCGTCATCTTGTAGCAGCTCGGCGCGTGGCCGGAAAGTGATGTCTTCCGGCATACAATAGACACAACGGAGGTTACATTTATCAGTGAGGGAGATGCGCAGGTAATTGATGTTACGGCCAAATCTATCGTGGGACATGGGTTTATCCGTTTGCAGCCCCACGCTGCTAGAGTGTGGGGGAAATGAGGTTGATTTTACCCTTAGATGCTAACGTGAACGGCCGTTTGTGTCAAAGGGTTTTTATCATATTTTTCGTTTTAACTCATAACTATTACCTGTTTGCGCCGTTAAGGATAGTTGCTAAACTTGCCGCACTGAACGCGCACTTTAGATATAGGTCTAACAAGCTAGAGCGAGAGCTAGAGTTTCCTCTTCCTCTCGCTCTCGCTCTAGCTCTAGCTCAAAGGAGAAATGATGAGCGATACAAGCGATACAACTCAGGCGTTGCCGCGCTGGGATCTGGACGTGGTGTACCCTGGGATGGAGTCGGCCGAATTTGCCGCCGGGTTTGCGGCCACGTTGGCCGAGATCGAGGCGTTGGTGGCCTTGTTTGACGCCCACGCCATCAACCGGATCGAGACGCCCCCGCCTCTGGCTGAGGTGGTGACGGTGTTTGAAACGGCCGTTACCCGCTTCAACGCCCTCCTGGAAGAAGTCTCTACCCTCCACGCCTACGTGGCCGGCCACATCGCCACCAATTCGCGGGACATGACCGCCCTGGCCCGCTACAGCGAATTCCAGCAGCGGGCGGCCCAACTCGATCTGCTTGGTACGCGCTTAGTCGCCTGGGTGGGGTCGCTCGACGTGGAGGCGCTCATCGCCCACTCGCCGCTGGCCCAGGACCACGCCTTCGCCCTGCGCCGGGCGCAAAAACAGGCGCTCCACCTCATGTCCCCGGCCGAAGAAGCGCTGGCCGCCGACCTTACCCTCACCGGCGGCAACGCCTGGTCCAACATGTTCAACGTCTACACCTCGCAGCTCATGGTGGAGGTGGACGTGGAGGGCGAACGGCAAAAGCTGCCCCTGCCGGCCGCGCACAACCTCAGCTACCATCCCGACCGTGACGTGAGAAAAGGGGCGTATGAGGCGATAACGGCCGTTCTCCGCGACGCTGCCGTGCCCAACAGTTTCGCCCTCAACAGCATCAAAGGGGAGACCCTGGCCCTGGCTAAACGGCGCGGCTGGCAATCACCGCTTGACATGGCCCTCTTCGAGAACGCCATAGACCGCCCCACCCTCGAGGCCATGATGTCCGCTACCCGCGACGCCTTCCCCGACTTCCAACGCTACCTCAAAGCGCGGGCGCGGCTGCTCGGCCTGCCCGTCATGGCCTGGTACGACCGGCTGGCTCCTCTCAGCGCTGAAGGCACGCCCTGGGGCTACGACGAGGCGACGCGCTTCGTCATTGAGCAGTTCGCCACCTATTCGCCCAAACTCAGCGACATGGCCGAACGCGCCTTCAACGAAGGCTGGGTAGACGCCGGACCGCGCGACGGCAAGCGCGGCGGCGCGTTTTGCATGTGGCTGCGCCAGGGGGAATCGCGCATTTTGGCCAACTACCAGGCCAGTTTTGGCGAAGTGAGTACCCTGGCCCACGAATTAGGCCATGCCTACCACAACCTCAATCTGGCCGACCGCACCCCCTTGCAACGCACCCTACCCATGACCCTGGCCGAAACCGCCAGCACCTTCTGCCAGAAAATCGTGGAAAACGCCGCCCTGAAAACGGCCAATGCCCAGGACCAACTGATCATCCTCGACGGTCTGCTAGAATACGCCACCCGCGTCATTTTGGGGGCGACCAGCGACTTCATCTTCGAGCAGAGCCTCTTCGAGCGGCGGCAGCAGCGCGACCTCTCGGCCGACGAGCTGTGCGATCTGGTCCGGCAGGCGCAAACCGAGACCTTTGGCGACGCGCTCGACCCGGAGGCGTTGTATCCTTACCGTTGGGTCTACGTGCCCCACTACTACGTCACCAGCTACTACAACTACCCCTACACCTTCGGCCTGCTCTTCGGCCTGGGGCTGTACGCCCGCTATCAAGCGGAGCCAGACAGCTTCCGCGAGCAGTATGACGCGCTGCTCGCCTCCACCGGCATGGGCGAAGCGGCCGATTTGGCTGCCCGCTTCGGCATAGACATCCGCCAACCCGCCTTCTGGCGGGCCAGCCTGGACGTGCTGCGGGCCGACATTGACCGCTTTGAGGCGTTGGCTCCGGCGGGGTGATTGTACCGATGGCATGGGACACAGATGCCCACAGATTTTGGATGATTTGAATCTGTGTTCATCTGTGAAAATCTGTGTCCTATATTCTTAAGGGGCTGGGTGTAACATCTGATGAAGCGTTTGCTGGAAGCGGAAACGGCCGTTTCCCTCCCCCAACTTCACGCCGAGATGCGCAGCTGTCGCCGCTGTCTGGAAGCGGGCTATGCCATCGCGCCGGGGGCGGTCTTTCATGGCCGCGCCGATGCCCGCGTCATGCTCATCGGCCAGGCCCCA
>CAYONK010000220.1:0-7371 GCA_964405285.1 uncultured Ardenticatenaceae bacterium | reverse complement strand
CACACGACATTTGAGTCAAATGTCGTGTGATTTTGCTTTATCACTCGCCGGGCTGTGGCGTTATAGCCCTTGCATGAACTGGAAAATCTGGTCGCGGCTGCCCCGTAAGTCTTCGTGGGCGTAGTCTGGGTAAAGCGACAGAGACTTGGGAGCGCGGATTTTGTTGTAGGCGGCGAATTGGGTGGAAGGGGGGCAAATGGTGTCGCGCAGGGCTACTGTCAGCAGTACTTCGGCGCGAATTCGCGGGCAAAGGTGCTGCACATCTATGTAGCCTAACTGATTGAAGATGGCTTCGGCGCGTTGATGACGGGGATCGAAGCGGCGAAAGTAGTCGCGTAGCTCGGCGTAGGCGTCCACGTCCAGGTCTATTTCCCAGACTCTTTGGTAATCGCAGAGGAAAGGGTAAACGGGAGCGATTCGTTTGAGGCGTGGCTCCAATGCGGCGCAAGCCAGCGTCAGGCCGCCACCCTGGCTGGCTCCGGTCGCCCCAACCCGGTCTGGGTCTACTTCGGGCAGGGCCATGACGATGGCGGCTAATTGGGCTGTGTCCAGGAATATCTGGCGAAAAGCTAGTTTATCCGGGGTGTCATCCAGGCCGCGAGCGATGTGGCCGCGCAGGGTCCAGCCGGTGACACCGCCGGGGTCTTGGGAGAGGCCGCCCTGTCCGCGACAATCCAGGGCGGCGACGACAAACCCGGCGGCAACGAAGCCTAATTTATCTTGCCAGTCGCCGGAATCCATTGAATAGCCGTGAAACATGAGGATGGCGGGCGAGGGTTGGCTGATTTGCCGGGGGCGAAGAAGTTTGGCATGAACGCGCGCGCCGCCGACGCCTTGAAAATAGAGGTGGAAGCAGTCGGCAAAACTGGTCTGGAAGCCGGCCGGGATGAGTTCGATTTGTGGGTCGAGGTCGCGCATCTCGGCCAGGCTTTGCTCCCAGAAGGTGTCGAAGTCGGCGGGCTTGGGATTGCGGCCCTGGTAAGTGTGTAGCTCATCCAGAGGCATGTCGAATGATAGAGGCATTGGGGTTTCTCCGGTTTATTGTTGGGTTTGTTTGCGCCGGAATGGGCGCTGACGCAAATAATAAGTGGGTAAGATTCGCTTAGTCTACCCGGAAAATGAGATGGCACAAACGGCCGTTTCAAGCTAAATTTACTTTATGAACATCCAACTTCATCCGCGCTTACCGGCGTTCATTTCTACCTTGCCCCTTTTGTTGTTGCTCATTTTCCTGGCTGCCTGCCAGACCGCCGAACCGACCCCAACGGCCGTTCCCCCCACCGACACCCCCGCGCCCACGCTGACCCACGCTCCCGCACCGGTGAACACGGCCGCGCCAACAGCCATACCGACGCTGCCGCCTTCGCCAACGGCCGTTCCCACCGACCAGCCCACACCGACCGAAACACCTATCCCGTCACCCACCTTCACGCCAACGCCGCTGCCCCGCGACGTGAGCGCCGCCTTGCAGCTCGTGGCTGAAGGCTTCGCCTCGCCGCTGGCCCTGGCCGCGCCAGCCGACGGCAGCGGTCGCCTTTTCATTGTCGATCAGGTGGGTGTGGTGTACGTGCTGGATAGCGACGGCCGCCGCCTGCCGGACCCGCTCATTGACCTGCGCGCCCGGATGGTCTCCTTAACACCGACGTATGATGAGCGGGGGTTGCTGGGCATTGCTTTGCATCCGGGGTTTGCGGAGAACGGCCGTTTCTTCCTCTACTACAGCGCTCCCTTACGGCCAGAGGCTCCGGCCGGTTGGAACCACACCGGCATCATCTCCGAATTCGCCATCTCCCCCGACGATCCCAACCGGTCTGATCTCGCCTCTGAGCGCATCATCCTCCAGATAGATCAGCCACAAGACAACCACAACGGCGGCCAACTCGCCTTCGGGCCAGACGGCTATCTCTACATCGGCATCGGCGACGGCGGCAACTGGGGCGACGTGGGTCTGGGCCACCCGCCGGAAGGCAACGGCCAGTCCCGCGACAACTTGATGGGAGCCATCCTCCGTCTGGATGTAGACAGCGGCCAACCTTACACCATCCCGGCCGACAATCCCTTCATCGGGCAGCCCGGTCTGCCGGAGATTTACGCCTACGGCTTTCGCAATCCCTACCGTTTCTCCTTCGATTCCGGCGGCGACCATTGGCTGCTCGTCGCCGACGTCGGGCAGGATTACATGGAAGAGATTAGCGTGGTAGAGGCCGGGGGCAACTACGGCTGGCCCATTTGGGAGGGGACCACCTGCTTCAACGTTCAATCCGTCGCCAGCCCGCTGCCGGAGTGCGCCACCGAAAGCATCTATGGCGATTCATTCATTCCGCCGGTCCTGGCCTACCGCCGTGATTTTGGTCGTTCCGTCTCCGGGGGCTACGTCTATCGGGGGAACGACCTGCCGGAGTTGAACGGCCGTTACCTCTTTGTAGATTGGGTGAGCAACAACGAAGCGGGCCGCCGCCAGATCTATTACGCCGATTTACAGCCGCCAGAGGCGGGTCTGTGGGAACTCGTCGTCGTCCCACTCACCCGGCCAGACGGCAGCCCCTTGCCCGGTTTCTATTCGCTATCCTTCGGCGAAGACGCCGACCGCGAACTTTATCTTCTGACATCTGACTCTTTCCAACCTATCGGTAGCAGCGGAAAGGTTTACAAGATTGTTCCATCACCTTAGGAGCCTATGTACCAGACAAAAACAGACCAAGACTTAATTCACGCCCTGGAGCAGAGCGGCAGCGCGCCGCCCCCCGACTTAATTGCCGAATGTTTGGCGCGGCAAGCCAGCCTGACGCCCGCCCTATTGCAGCTTCTGCGCGAGAGCTTGCATGATGCGTGGGACGATGTCAAAGACCCACGTTGGTATCGCCTGCGCCACGCCGGCAAGCTGCTCATCGCCTACCGCGAACCAGAAGCTCTGCCGATTTTTGAGCGGATGTATACGAGTTTGGCGGAGCAAGAACTTGACGTGTTGGAATGGTTTGAGACGGACCTGGCGCATTATGGAGAAACGGCCGTTGCCACCCTTCTCCGCATCGCCAACCTCCAGACAGGTGAGGAGTATCATTACGGCCGCGGACTGGCTGCCGATACCCTCAGCGAGATTGCCAGGCAGCATCCTGAGACACGAGATGAGATAATCGCGGGATTTCAGGCCCAACTTCCGCCCCTCCGCGCCGACGGAACGCCAGACGTACCGCCCGACCGCATGGACCTTCGCTGGACTCATGCGGCGATTGCCCTGGGGGAGTTAGCAGACCCCGTCAGTCAGCCGCAAATCCAGGCTCTTTTCCTGCACGATCTCATTGAGGAATCGTTCATCAACCTGGAGGGCTATCATCGGCTTCTATCCGGCGAAGGCGTCCATGAACCGGAACCTTTTGACATTTTGCGAGAGTATGAGCGAGCGCATGAGTTCGAGCAAGGTTTGCGAAACCGGGAAGCCCGCACCGCCTTGTTGCGCCAACAAGGTTTCCGCCCGCCAGTCCCCCCGGCCGCGCCCCTGCAATCTCGCGCGGCAGATTGGTTCAATGACAAGCTGCTGGGAAAGGCAAAAAACCAACAGGTAGGCCGTAACGATCCCTGTCCTTGTGGCAGCGGTCTCAAGTACAAAAAGTGTCATGGTCGCCCCGGCTCACCCCCCTTGTAACGGAGCGACCCCGTCGCCAACGTCACTCTTGTGGCGTTGGCGACGGTTGCCTCTCGTCGTCTGCGCCCACCGCTTCCTCTTCTATCTCCAATTCTAGCTCCTCCGCTTCGGGTTCTGCGCTGCCAAAAGGCGGGCCGAAGATGGCCGGGAACTTCAGCACCCGATTGTTGTGCGAATCCACCACATAGAGGTTATCTTGGGCGTCAATCGCCAGACCAACGGGCAGGCCAAACTGCGTCGGCCCGCTGCCAAACGCCCCAAAGCGGCCCAGATAATCGCCGAAGGGGGTGAAGATGAGGACGCGGTAGCCTTCGGGGTCGGTGACGTAGACCCGGCCGGCGCTGTCGCCGACGACATAGGGTTTGTTGTCTATGGATTGGCTGAACCAGCCGTTGACCCGCCACTCGAAGGCGGGGAAGAGGTCGCTGTTGAGTTGCTGCAAACGGCCGTTCCACGTATCCACCACATACACCGACTCCGCCAGACCGGGAGCCAACCCCACCGGCTCATTAAACTGGCCGGGGAAATTGCCAAACTGTCCGACCGAATCGAGGAAATTGCCATTTCGGTCCATCACTTGCAGCCGGTGATTGCCCGTGTCGCTGACCAGCAGCCGGTTATCCGGCAGCAGTTTCACGTCGCGCGGGCCGTAGAACAGCCCCAGCCCCCGGTCCTCGCCGGTGGGCGCGCCATTGAAGCCATAACTGCCCACCAGCGCCCCGTTCAAGCTGAACTTCTGGATGCGGTGGTTCCAGGTATCGGCCACGTAGACGAACTGCTCATCAACGGCCAGCCCCCAGGGTTCGTTAAACAGCCCCGGTTCCGCGCCAAAGCTGCCCCATGCCGTGACGAAATTGCCCGCTTCGTCGAAGACTTGAATGCGATGGTTGCCGCTGTCGGCGACGTAGATGCGGCCTTCTGGCCCAATCGCCACATTGCGCGGCAGGGTAAATTCGCCCGGCCCCATGCCCGGCAGATTGTCTTCATTCAGGATGAGCGAGGGGACCAATTGCAGTTCCCCTTCGGCATATGGGTCTTGCAGCGATTCGGCGTTGACCGCGCCTACGCCATGATCCCACAGATTAGCCAGCACGTCTTTGCGGACGTAAACCCGCAAATCGTGGCGCAGCGGCCATTCGCGGGCGGTATAGGTTCCGCCGAAGGCGCGGCCGTACTGCTCATAATCGCGGTAGAAAAAGATGTCCCACAGCGCCCGACGCACATCGGCGTTGCCCAGGCCACGTGGAACTGGGACATTAGGATCGTTTGGATTCCCCAAAACGGCTTCCCAGGAGAATTTGCGGTACTCCTCCATCGGCCACCAGAGGAAGGTGTAGGTGCGCTGCTCGTAATTGTTGCCCAGGTAGGGTTCTACCTGGCTCCAATTTTGACTGCCGACGATGATGATCGGTGAGTCGTTGAGGCTGTTGCTGGGGCTTGCGCCGAAGTAGACGCGGTTGGGATATTCGCGTAGATACCAGGTGAAAGGCCAGGAGGAGTCGTTGTCGTAGGCGACGCGAATGCTTTTGTCGCCGTGCATCCGTTTGGAGAGGGTTTCCACCTGGTTCATGACGATGTTTTTGGTGGCGGGCGCGCCGTGGGCGTAGACCATGTACTCGGTGGTGTAGTCGGCGTTGGGGAAGCTGGCCATGTAGCTGGCGCGAATGGTCAGCAAACTGAGCAGGGTGAATAATCCCAGAATGAGACTGAGGCCGCGCCGTTCAGGCTCTTCGCGCTCATAGGCGCGCCACCAGAAGTAGCCGACCGCGCCGCCGCTGAGGAGCAGCCCCAGGAACAGCCCCAGGCTGCGCAACGCGCCCACTTCCTGGCTGCCTAACTGTACCCGCCCCAGCCAAAGCTGGCTGAAGAGACCGAAGAGTAGGATGATCAGGGCGACGGTGAGGGCAAAGAGGGTGAGAAACGGCCGTTCTACCAATCGCCGCATCTCCACCTTCCGTAATTTCTCATTAAAGTACCAGCCGCTCAACAAAATCATCGGCACGGTCAGATGGGTACTCAGCCAGGGCATCTTCTCCCCCGCCCAAGAGTAGGCGATCCAACTGAGCAGCATCCACCAGGCGGCGAAGGGCACAAAGCTCATCAGCAAGCCGGGATGGAAGAGGGAGAGCAGGCCGCTGTCTGGCGCGAGTTTTTCCGCCAGATGACGGCGGTAGAAGAAGAACCAGAAGAGGATGGCCGCGCCTAGCACAATCGCGCCGACGATGATCCCCAAATTCCGCGCCTGGGCCAACAATTCCGGGTCGAAGACAAAACCCCCAACAGCGACGGAGCGGCGGTAGAGGAAGGCGGTGAAGGTGTAGGAGAGGTAGGCGACGAGCAGCGTTGTCACCCAATAGGCCAATGTTTGGTGGAGCCGCTGCTGTTTCGACCAGAGCCAGACGGCCGCCAGGGCGAAGATGATCGGCACGTATTCGTAGAAGGTGGTGACGAAGAGGTAGTAGAACAACGGCTGCCCGCCGCGCTGCACGCCGTGCTGCTCCAGCCAATAGCCGAGCGACCCGATCATGCCGGTGGCCCAGCCGCCGGGATTGGTGAAAACGGCCGTGTAGAAAAAGAGGAAGATGGCGTAGAAGATGGCGGCGGCCGGCAGCCAGCGCCGCCGGTCCCACCACAGCCCCACCAGGGTGGAGGCGATGAGCGCGGGGATTAAAAAGTAAAGGGAGCGAATCAGGCCAGATTGCAAGAAGGCGCTCCAACATTCGGCATTGCCCAGGCGCAGGAAGAAGAGCTGCATGAGCGACATGCTCTCTTGCCCGGCCAGGACGCAGGTGTTGATGCTGTAATCCACCGGATTCCACCCGGCCAGATAGGTGAGGATGGGCGAGACCTGGGGCGTCACCAGGGTGGCGAAGAGCATGATGAAGTCGAATTCCGGGTAGCGGTCAATGTGTGGCCGCAGGCTGCGAATCGCCAGGAAAAGCCCCACGCTCAAGACGACAATCCCGGCGATCTGGCTCCAGCGCCAGATCATCTCGCTGCTGGCGGCTTCGGTGTGGACGACGGGGGCGTTGGGGTCAATGGCGAATCCTTCCTGGGTAACGGCCGTTGCCCCCTCGCTGGTCGCTGGCGCGCTGCTGACCGCCCGTTGGCCGATGAAGCCGCCCCCGGCCAGCAGCAAGGCCAACAAAATAAGCAAGATGGGCAGGCGCAGACGGCCTAATCCTTCGCGGAACCAATCGGCCGCTAAGAGCTGCGGGGCCAGCCGCACGATCATAAAGCTGCCGAAGATGGCGACGTAGATGAAGGAAGTCTCCATCGTGGCAAACATCAGCCCCAGGCCGATGGCGAACCACCAGATGTATTTGTCTTTTTGCTCGCGGAAGTAGTAGAGGATGGCGATGAAGATGACCAGCGCCGTCATGATGACGTAGATGTCGTGGCGGATGTAGCGGGTGTAGTAGGTGATGTAGGGGGAGATGAGGAAGAGGAACCCGGCGAACAACGCGCCTATTTTGCCCAGCCAGGGGCGCAGCAAATAGGGGATCAGGCTGACCATCAGCACGCCGAGGATGGCGACGGGGACGCGGGAGGTGTAGTCGTTGTCGCCAAAGAGCCAGTAGGAGAGGGCGGTGGCGTGGAACAGGGTCGGCCCGTGCATCATCGGGGTGTGGACGTAGCCATCGCCGATGTAGAACTGGTAGGAGAATTGGGTGTGCAGGCTTTCGTCGTGGCTCATCACCCGGCTGCCCAGGTCGGTGAAACGGCTG
>CAYONK010000219.1:0-7400 GCA_964405285.1 uncultured Ardenticatenaceae bacterium | reverse complement strand
GAGAAAGCCGGGAGAGGCGTCTGGCTTGCTTTCGGATGGCGTGATAGTTGTCATAGATCACCTTTCTAATGGTCAATTGCCAATGGTCAATCGTCAATGGTCAATGGTCAATCCGCCGCCTGGCTGCTGGAATGGACTTCCACCTCGTCCCAGCCGACGAGCATCGCTTTGATGTTGGCGGTGGGGGTGTGGCCGGTGGTCGTCAGGTAGACGTGGGCGACGATGAAGGCGGCCAGCATCCAGGCGATGAGAGTGTGGAATGGGGCCAGGAAGGGCAACCCGCCGACGCTGGCGGCTACGTCCGGCCAGCGCTGCGCTCCCCACATCAAAATCCCGGTGAGGACCATGAGGGGGAGCAGGACGTTGAGCAGGCCAAAATAGGTCGCCTGCTGCAAGGGGTTCATTTTGCGCTCCGGCGTCTTCTCAAAGGGATGGTCGGCGCCGCGGAAGATGCCGTAGAGGTAATACTTCGCCTGGAGGATGGCCTGGTTGAAGAAGCCGCGCGGCTGCGGCAGGAATTGGCGGATTTCGCCGCTGGCCAGGTGGTAGAAGGCGGCCAGGGCGGCGTTGGCGATGAGGATGAAGGCCATGATGTTGTGCAGCAGCACCACGTACTGGAAGCTGAAGATGCCGAACATGGCGGGCCTGTGGATGATCATGCCGGTGAAGAGCAGGGTGAAGATGACCAGGGTTTGCAGCCAGTGCCAGAGCCGTTCGTAGAAGGTGTACATGTAGACCTCTTTTAGCTGCGGTTCGTGGCGATGGGTCTGGCGACGGGCGGCCAGGACGCGCAGCCCGCCATGGGCCACCACCCCAAGCAGCGTACCGAGGAAGATAGTCGCGCCGAGCCAGTTCACCCAGGCGACGGCGTCGTGGCCGAGGATGTAGAGGCTGGCGACGTTGGGATCGAGGCTTTGCGTCTGCGGCTGGAAGAAGAGCTGCCCGGCATCGTCGGTGATGAAACGGCCGTTCATCACCGTTGTATTGCTGCCCACCACATCGGGCATGACGCCGCCGGGGATGTAGTTCGCCAGGAGCATCGGCCGGGTGACGCGGGAGTCGGGGTGGTGGCAGTCGGCGCACGCTTTGGTGGCCCAGTCGCCGTGGGTGGTGTTGTGGCTGATGTTGTAGGGCTGCACTTCGGCGGCGATGCGGGGGTCCGCCAAGCCTTGCGCGGCCAGGCGGCCGGCGATGAGCCTCTCTTTGGCGTCGCTGTCAATCAGCAGTTCGGCGGCGTCGAGCGCGCCGTCCCCGTCGGTGTCGAAGGTGGCGAGGATGTCGGGGTGATAACGGCCGTTCCCCCCCAACCACACCGCGCTCAACAACTCATAGGGAACCGGCCGGGGCGGGTCGCCATAAATCCAATACCAGGAGGCCACCAGATTATGCGGAGCCAACGAAGTCGTACCATCCACATTCAGGCGCGGCAGCAAGACCGGTTCAAAGCCGGTGATCAGCACATTGCTGAAAGTCTGACCATCCCCCTCCACCCCGCGACAGACCGTTTGCGGCGCGCCATCTTCGCGCAGCACCGTCCAATCATTCGTCTGGCGGGCCGGGCCGAACATGTAGGGAGTGTGGCACGATTCGCAAGAGAGACTGGCGACGTGCCGCTCTTTGTAGGGCAACCAGTTGTGGTTGTTCTCAATCGTGTGGCAGGATTCGCAGCGGCGCATGGTGGCGTCGAATTCCGGGGCCAGCGTGCCCTGGGCGCTCTGCCCTTTGGCGAATTGGTGCAGCGGCCGGTAGAGATATTCGCCCAGGTCCAGGCGGCGCGGGTCAAAGACAAGATGGCTCGGCTGGCTGACGCTGTTCTCGCGGTACTGCACCGGATTGTTGAGGGCGTAATGACAGTCGGTACAGTTCATCACCCGTTCGGCGTGGATGTCCCAGGAGCGGGTGAGCGCCGCTTTGTTGGCGAAATTGACGCCAGAACTGGAAAGGCGCTGCGGCGAGAAAATCTGGCCGCTGGTAATGGTACTCCACTGCTCCGGCGTACAATCATTCAGCACCAGCGGCGTCTGGGCGTCTACGTGGACCAGGCCATGACATTGGGCGCAATTTTGGTTGGTCGGCCCCTGCACGTTGACATAAGCGGCTTTGAGCGAGCCGTCGTCGTCGAAGGCGGCCTCATTCCACAGCCACCCCCCATCGCCTTGCACAACGATCTCCGTCCCCAGAAGTGTCGCGGTGTTGGCCCATTGGAAGTCGCCAGCGCGCAAAGCAGCGATACGCGCCTCGTTGTTGGGCGATGGGGTGTGGCATAGGAAACAGTTCATCTCCACCACGCCGGAGGCTTCCCAATCCCAGGGGGTGAGTTGACCGGTCGCGTCGGTGGCGAATTGATCCAGTAAGTTGGCGTCGGCGGGCAAAGCGGCCAGCGGGACGCCATCGCGGCTGGTGATGGCCGGGCCGCCGCCCACGTGCCGCACGCCGAAGAGTCTGATCCAGTCGGCGGTGGTCATATCTACCACCTCATCCCCGGCCGAGGAGAGGTAGCGATAGGTGATGGGGTTCCATTTGCCGAAGATGCCGGGGCTGCTGTCCCAGGAACGGCCGTTTTCCACCCCACCCGCGCCCACATAACCACTCAGCCCCACGTCGGCGTGGTAGCTGTGCCGGACGATGAATTCGCTGTCGTGGCAGCCGCCACAGGTGAGCATGGTGGAGAGCGGCCGGCCGGATTCCAGCACATTCACCCCGGCGTCATCGAGCAGGGGGAAAGTGGGGTGCAGCGGCGAACCGCCTACGGGCGGGGGAACGGGTTCGACGGGGGCAACGTCTTGGGCCAGAGCCGCCCGGCCAAGCAGCAGCGCCAGCAAGAGAACAGCCAGGAAGAATATGGGACGCAGGTAATCGCGGATGAACGCAGATTTTTGGATGAAGGCTTTCATGGGCGCACCTTTATCGTTCACCGAGGGTTGTGACGGCGCGGCTGCCCCATTTGAGGGGGTCGCCGTAGTAGCCGAGGGCTTGCCAATCTAAACGGCCGTTGTCGCTGTGGCAGTCGGTACATTGCAAGGCCCGCTCTTTGGGCTGCACCAGATGGGTCATCGCCCAATACATCTCCGTCTCGGCAAAGCCGAGGCTGCCGCTAAAGGGCAGGCCCGCCTGCTCCATGCCCAACCGGGCGGCCATCTCCCAATCAAACTCCCGCCAATAGCCGCCTTCGCCGACCGTTTTCGGCTGGATCAGGATGTTGTAGACGGTATCGTAGGGCTGGGTAGCCAGATGGATTTTGAAGGGCCAGATTTGCGCCGTCGGGTCGCTGATGTCGCCGAGGGGCATATTGATGGAGGTAACAGTGGTCGGGTCAATCACGTCGCCCATGATATAGCGGTCGGCCGAACCGTTAAACCAGCGATATTCAGGGACGAAATTGTTTTCGTAGACAAAGCTGCCCTTGATTTTCAGATAGGTGTGGGGGTCTTCGGGCAAATCTTGCCCGGCGGTGGACCAATCCCAGACCATCTTGGTGGCGTCGCGGATGGCCCCCAGGGGCACGTGGCAGGTCTGGCAGGCGATGGCGCTGCTGTGGGCGTTCAGCCGCTCGTCGGCATGGGCCGATTCGGTGTGGCAGTCGGCGCAGCCCAGGGCGTGACGATCATCTACGCTGACGGAGATGGCGTGCCCTTTCACCTGATGGTTTTCTGTTTGATGGCAATCTATACATTGGAAGTTGAAGCGCCCCATGTGGACATCTACGTCGGCGGTGGGGTAGAAGAGGCTGCTGTCCAGATCGCCATGTTTGACGGCGTTGCCGCCGCCGCCGCTAAAGTGGCAGCTACCGCAGTTGGTCCGAGTGGGTGCGCCGACGCTTTGGGCAACCATGGCCAGGTCTACGCCTTCGGCCGGCTGGCCGCCGGTGGATTTGGCGTAGAGGCCGGTCTGATCATGGCAAACCAGGCAATCTACGTTCTCCTGGTTGCCGAAGTCGAATTCGGCGTCGAGCCAGCCATAGCCGGTGTGGCAGCGGGTGCAGCCTTCCCAATTGCTCTGGATGCCCAGGCAGAAGTTGTTGAGTTGGTTTTTCTTACCGATGGTGACGGGTTCGTCGCGGCCGGGCAGCAGCACCGGCTCGCTTTCCCAGGTCCAGTGGGTGGTTTGCATCACCTGATGGGAGGCGTCTTCGTGGCAAGTGAGGCAGGCGCGGGTGACGTCGCTGCCGGTTTCATAGGGGCCGGGGAGCAGGTGGGTATGGTCTACTTCCGGCGGGCGCACCGGCACGTTGGCCCAGGGGTCTTTGGAGGCTTCGGTGTCGCGGGTGAAGAAGAGGACGGTGGGTAGGATCAGGATGATCAGGGTGAGGGTGAGACCAACGATCCAGGTGTACTTGAAGTTTCTCATAGCGTAGGCTCCAAGAAGGATGAATCAGGCCAGGGCAAGCGATTGCCGGGCCAGGGTGTCGCGCAGCACGTCGCGCATGGTTTCTAGCACCTCGATCATGCGCCGGTCGGCCAGGGTATAGACGACGGCCGGGCCGTCGCGCTCGGTGGTGACGAGGGCGCGTTGGCGCAGGACGCGGAGGTGGCGGGAGATGGTGGGCTGGGGGGTGTCGAGCAGGTCAGCCAGGGCGGTGACGTGGCGCGGCTGCTCGGCAAGGGCGTAGAGGATTTGGATGCGTTTGGGGTCGCCCAATGCCTGGCAGATGTGGGCGTGGAGGAGGTTGAGTTCGTCTAGGGTGGGTGCGTGCATAAACGGCCGTTTCCTTCTACCTATTCATGTATTCGCTTATCCGAATACATGAGATAAGTATAGGGGAACGGCCGTTATTCAGGCGCGGATGAATGTCATGGGTTGTTTGTGACGAATGTCACATTTGGTCGGGTAGTCGGGTGGTCTTGTAGTCGGGTGGTCGGGGGTCAGGCGTTTTTCAGGCGTTCTACCAGGTCTACGTAGGCTTGCATGGCAGCGGGTTGGCTGAGGCCCTGGAGTTTGGCCCAGGCGTCGTATTTGGCGCGGCCGACGGGGTCGGTGAAGCCGGGGCGTTTGCCGCTGGCGTCGCCGAGGGTGGCCTGTTTGTAGTGGGCGTAGAGGGCGAGCAGGTCGTCGTTGCTGGGTCGGCTGGGGAGGGATTTGGCCTGGGTAACGGCCGTTTGGAAGAGGGTATCTAGGTCGGACATGGGGACTCCTTGTGGTTTGATTTGGAGATTGGAGATTGGAGATTGGAGATTGGAGGCTGCCAATCTCTAATCTCTAATCTCCAATCTCCAGTCCCAGTTAAACAGGCGGATCAGCCGGTTTGCCGGTGAGGCCCTCTTTTTCGCTGGCGAAGTGGAGGGCCATCTCAAAGGCGGCCTGGGTGAATTTGAGGACTTCGGCGAAGCCTTCGTCGGAAAGCTGGCGGGCGATGTCGTGGCGGCGGTAGATGTTGACGAAGAGGCGCTCGCGCTCATATTGCAGCGGGATGCGGCCGACGCCCCAATCGTTGAGGATGCGCCAGATGGTGGGGTTGTAGACGCGGGTCATGCGCATAACGAAGGGGACGGGGTCGTGGCGGGCCACCAGGGCGGCCAGGCGCAAAATCAGCTCAAAGGAGAGGGTGGCCGCGCCATTTTCTACCGCTTCTAGCAGCGTTTTGTCTTCCAGATCGAGGGCGTTGTTCAGATCCGAAATGGTGAGACCGGCCACTTTGCGGGCGTCTTGCAGGTAGCTGCCGGTCTCCTTCATCATTTTCAGCTTATCGGTGTCGGCGATGAGCGATTTGCCCAGGCGGACGGGCATCCCACCAGCCTTAACAGCCAGCTTTAACGCGCCGACGGTGACGTCACCGGTGAGGTTGGTCAGCCGCTTCATGAGAGAGGGGTCGAGTTCTTCAGGGGGGGAAACGGCCGTTTCTTCCCCCTTTTCGTTGCTTACTTCGGTATCTTTGGTCACAAACACCTCGTGGATGGAGATTGGAGATTGCGCGAATCGCCAATCTCTAATCTCCATTCTCCAGTTCAGACGCCGTCGGTTCCGGCGAAGAGAGCGCTCAGGTTGAGCGACGGGGCTTTGCTCTGGCTGGCCAGGCTGACGTAGGCGCGGGCCAGGGCGTCTTTGCCCGCGCCCAACACCGTACCGACCAGGCCAAAGGCTTCGGCCAGGTCCGCCGGCGGGATGGCCTGGCTGATGTGCCGCCAGATGCTCTCTTCGAGGACGTTAACGGCCGTTTGCACCTCATGGATGTCAAACCCGGCGGCAAAACGTTCCTGGGCGATCTGCTCCATATACTCCAACAGCGGGATCAGGTTGCGGTCCGCCACGCTTTCGCGGGTAAGGCGGTAAAGATCGGCCAGTCGTCCGCGGTTCAAAGCCGCTCCGGCGGCGGTGTAATGCTTCAGATGGGAACGGGTCAGGGCTTCGGCCGCTTCGTCAACAATCGTGATTTCTTGTTCGTGCAGCATGTCTACGAGGTTCATAGGGATCTCCTTTTCCTGCTCTGTCTTTCACCTGGAATGATAGACCTGTTTGACGGCGCTGTAAAGGGAAAACGGCCGTTCCCCCCCGAACGGCCGTTTTCTTTACCGGCGAACAGGGGAAGCTGTCTGACAACCAGGTGCAGGTAGGCAAAACGGCCAATGTAGGTCTGCCTTGAGCATGGCTATTTAAGGTCTCCAACTCGACGTTGGCCGGTTGGATAATGACCATATAGATGATGTGCAGGTTTCTATCCCCATTGCGCGTCAGACCCGTCAGCAAGTAACACCCATATGCAACTTCGGCTGGTACTTACCACTGCCTGCGACAAGCTCCGGCCATTTTTCCCTTGACACTCGTCCCCAGTCGCGCCACACTTACCCCCATGATACAAGCGCTAATTTTCGACTTCGATGGCCTGATTTTAGACACCGAGACGCCCGATTATCTTTCCTGGAAAGAGACCTACGAGGCGTTTGGCGTCGAATTGCCCCTGGACGTGTGGAACGCCAACATCGGCTCCGTCCATTTCTTTAATCCGTACACCTATCTGGAAGCGTTGGTCGGCCGGCCGCTAGACCGTGACGCGATCAAGGCGCGGCGTCGCCAGCGCGATGACGAGTTGATGGCCCAGCAAACCATCATGCCCGGCGTGGCCGATTATCTGGCGGCGGCGCGAGCGATGGGGTTGAAAACGGCCGTTGCCTCCAGCTCCCCCCACACCTGGGTAGACCCCCTGCTGGCGCGATTGGGCATCGCCGACCAGTTCCACGCCGTCTGCTGCCGCGACGACGTGGGCGGCCGGGCCAAGCCCGATCCGGCCGTCTATCGCGCCGCCCTGGCCGCGCTCGACGTCCGCCCAACCGAGGCGCTTGCCCTGGAAGATTCGCCCAATGGCGCGGCGGCGGCGAAAGCGGCCGGCCTCTTCACCATCCTCGTACCCAACCGGATGACGCGCGGGCTGGACTTCGCGCATGGCGACTACCGCCTGAACTCCCTGG
>CAYONK010000218.1:5588-7401 GCA_964405285.1 uncultured Ardenticatenaceae bacterium | reverse complement strand
GACTGGTTTGGTCCGGCTGGACGCGCTTGTAAGCCTGCCCCTATTTTAGCAGAGGGGAGGGGGGAGGGGTAGTGGGAGGGAACGGCCGTTGGGCTGATCTACGGAGGAGCAAGGCGAATCGGTTCGTGAATGGCTGTGGGCAACAAAAAAGCCCGCCTGAAATCAGGCGGGCCTTTGGTATTCTTTAATAACGTGGGAGAGAGGCTAGAAAACGGCCGTTTCCAAAACAGCGGGTCTAAACTTATACCCATACACAATCATCCCCTCTTCCCCATCACTGCGCAGCTTCCGCGTCACCATCTCCACCGGCATCCCAATATGCGCTTCCGCAGGGTCCAGGTCTGTCAACTGCGCCGTCACCAACGGCCCCTCGGCCAACTTCACCAGCGCCACCATGTATGGCGCGTTATGCTCAAATCCGGCCGGCGCATCGTAAATCGTCGTATAAGAATAAATCTCGCCCAGCCCCGTAAAGGTGTAGAGTTCTTGGGCTGGCTCCTCACAAACCAGACAAACGTCACGCGGCGGGAACAGCTTAACTCCGCAAGAGTCACAAGTCTCCCCTACCAATTGATACCGTTGTGCCTGTAAACGCCAATGACGTGAAACTTCCATTTTGTGCCTCCGACTTTTATCTGTCGAAACTCTCAGTTAAATTTTGTGCCCGGCGAAGCGCGCACCCACTAACATTATCCACGTTCGCGCTTCCATTCACTGTCAGTTTAGCGGACAAACGCTGTCAAAAACTATCACACAGCCCATTTTGCAGCCAAAATCTACCATTTGTTAATGTATCGAACTGAATTTGCACAGATTTCCCACCTTTAAATCATAAAAGGCGCAAAGAAGGTAGCATGATCACCCTCTCTGCGCCTCTGCGTTGAAATTTCCCCTTATTCTGCCCGGCGCAAAATGTGGGTAACGGCCGTTCCCCCACTCATCCCCAAATTTTGCGCCATCCCGATCCGGGCGTCCGCCACCTGGCAGTCACCCGCCTGGCCGCGCAGCTGCCGCGCCACCTCCACGATCTGGTACATGCCCGTCGCCCCGACCGGATTGCCCCGCGCTTTCAGGCCACCAAAGGTGCTGATGGGTAAACGGCCGTTGCGCCCAATCTCCCCATCCCGCGCCATCTGCCAGCCCGTCCCCCGCGCCGCAAAGCCCGCCGCCTCCAGCGACAACGCCGCCATCACCGTGAAGGAATCATGCAGCTCAAACAGATCAATCTGCTCCCGGCCAATGCCCGCCTGGGCCAGCGCCTTGTTCACACTCAACTCCGCCCCGCGCAGCCACAGCAGATCCTGCCGGTCGTGCAAGGCAATCGTATCCGTTGCCGCCGCCGAGCCGATAATCTCCACCGGCTGCGGCACCAGGTCCATCGCTCGCTCCTTGCTCGTCACAATCACCGCCGCCGCGCCGTCGGCCAGCGGAGCCATGTCGAACAGATTCACCGGGTCGGCCACCAGTGGCGCGCTGGCAAATCGCTCCGCCTTAATCCGATTGCGGAACATCGCCAGCGGATTGGCCGCGCCATTGGCGTGGGCGTTCACGCTGAATCCGGCCATGTCGGCCAGTTCAATCCCGTGTTCATACAGGTAGCGGCGCAGCAGCAGCGCCCCCATGCCCGCCTGCGTCAGCCCTTGCATCGCCTCGTAATCGGCGTCCAGGCCATAGGCCATCGCCGCCGTCACCTTGCTGCCGGTCTGGTCCGTCATCTTTTCCACGCCCACGGCCAGCGCCGTCTCCACCAGACCGCTCTTCACGGCCAACACCGCCTGTCGCAGCGCCATGCCGCCCGACGCATCGGCCGCCT
>CAYONK010000218.1:0-5578 GCA_964405285.1 uncultured Ardenticatenaceae bacterium | reverse complement strand
GGCCGCCTCCACCGTCACCGCCTCAATCCCGCGCAGCCCGGCGAAATCGGCCACCAACGCCCCCAGGTGGTTCTGCTGGCTCAGGTCGCCCGCCAGCATATTGCCGACAAAGATGGCGTCTACCTTACTCACATGGGCGTCATCCAACGCCGCCTCAATGGCGTACCACGCCAGATGGCGGATCGAAGTCTCCCACAGCTCTTTTACCTCAGTCTGACCAATGCCAATGATGGATACGTTCATAATGATTTCGGAATGATGAATGCGGAATGATGAATGCTGAATGCGGTTCATCATTCATCATTCATCATTCATCAATTTTAAAGTTTCAATTTGTCCCGATACCGCGTGTACGTCGCGTAATCAATTTCCGTGCGGCGGGCGATGTAGGCTTCGGTGCTGATGGCCCGGCCGCGCATCTCCGGCAATCGCTCGGTCACTTCCAGGTCGAAGGCATCCGATCCCGCCCCGGAGCCATAGCTGACCATGAGGATGCGGTCGCCCGGCTCAGCCACGTCCAAAATGGCTGTCAGGCCAATCATCGTCGAGCCGGAATAGGTGTTGCCGATGCGCGGACTGAGCAGCCCGGTCTTGATCTGCTCCGGCGCGAAGCCCAATGCCTGGGCCGCCCGCTCCGGGAATTTGGCGTTCGGCTGATGGAAAACCGCCCAGCGATAATCGGCCGCGCTGCGGCCAATCGCTTCCATCAGGGCGAGAGCCGCCCCTTCGATATGCTTGAAGTAGGCCGGTTCGCCGGTGAAGCGGTCGCCATGCGAAGGATAATCGGCGTGGGCGCGCCGCCAGAAGTCGGGCGTGTCGGTGACGAAGGAGTAGGAGCCATGAATCAGCGTCAGCGATTCTTCCGCCGGGCCGATGAGGATGGCCGCGCCGCCCGCCGCCGCCGTATATTCCAGTGCGTCCCCCGGTCGTCCCTGCGCCGTGTCCATGCCAATGCTCAGGGCATACCGCGCCATGCCGGAACCGACGAAGGCGATAGCCGCCTGCATCGCTTCGGTCCCCGCCTTGCAGGCGAATTCCCAATCGGCCGCCTGCGTGTGCGGCACCGCGCCAATCGCCTCAGCCACAATCGTGCTGGTTGGTTTAACGGCGTAAGGATGGCTCTCGCTGCCTACCCAGACGGCGCGGATGTCTTGCGGGTTGATTTGCGCCCGCAGCATGGCGTTCCGCGCTGCCTCAATAGACATGGTGGCCACGTCCTCGTCCAGCCCATTGACGGCCTTTTCTTTAATGGGCACGCCGCCGACGCCCCCCGTCCACATCCGCGAAATCTCGGCCGCCGGGATGCGGTAACGCGGCACATAGGCCCCATACCCCACAATCCCCACCGGCCGGTCCGATTTCATCAAGCCCGGTTTTGAATTATATGCGTTCATAATTTCCTTATTAGTTGGGAGTTGAGAGTGGATAGTTGTTAGTAAAACGCTTAACTCCCAACTATCAACTCCCAACTATCAACTATTTATCCCCAACAACTCCTGCGCTCGCAGGATGTTAATTTTCTTTTCCGCCGCCAGTTGGTCGGCGATGGCCTGGACTTGCTCATTGGTCGCACCGGCGGCGATGGCCACCTGGCGGGCGTGCAGCCGCATGTGGCCGCGCTGAATGCCGACGGTAGAGAGCGCCTTAATCGCTGCCAGATTTTGCGCCAGCCCGACGCAGGCCAGCACCATCGCCAGTTCCGGCGCAGATTGCGCGCCTAAAATCTTCATGGCGACTTTGGCCGTCGGGTGGACTTTGGTGGCCCCGCCGACGATGCCGACGGCCATCGGCAGGGTGATGGAGCCGAAGAGGTCGCCCTTTGCGTCTACGTGCCAGTCGGTGAGAGCGGTATAACGGCCGTTTCGCGCCGCATACGCATGTGCCCCCGCCTCAATCGCCCGCCAATCATTGCCCGTCGCCATCACCACCGCGTCAATCCCATTCATAATCCCCTTGTTGTGGGTTGCCGCCCGGTAGGGGTCTACAATGGCGAAGGCGTTGGCCTCCTCAATCAGCCGGGCTACTTGCGTGCCGCTGTAGCCTTCCATCTCTAGCGCCGCCGCCGGGATGACCCCGCTGGCCGTCGCCGTCCGGTGATCCGCCAGATTGGAGAGAATGCGCAGGCTGGTCCGCCCGCCGGTGAGAGCGGCCACCATCGGCGCCAGGTTCTCAACGGCCGTGTTCACCGCGTTCGCCCCCATCGCGTCCCGGCAGTCATACAATAGGTGGACAATCAGCATCGGGCCGACCGGCGTCTCCGGGAAGGAGCGAAATTCCATGTCTCGCGCCCCGCCGCCCAGGCTGACCATCAACTTGTCGCAGCAATCCGCCTGGGCCATGAGTTCCGCTTTATGCGCTTCCAGCGCGGCGATAGCGTCCCCCATGTCCGGCACGTCCAACACCTGAATTTGGCCGATCATCACCGGGTCGCTGGTGCTGGCGGTGAAGCCGCCCCCCTCGCGGATCAGTCTGGCGGCGTTGCTGATGGCCGCCACCACGCTTGGCTCTTCGACAACCATCGGGATGAGGTAGTCACGGCCGTTTATCTGAAAATTCGCCGCCACCCCCAAAGGTAGGGCGTAGGTGCCGACGACGTTCTCAATCATCAAGTCGGCCTTGTCGGGCGGCAAGCCCTGGCCGGTCAGCGTCGCTTTTTCCTCGTCGCTCAGGCCGGCCCACTCGGCCACAATGTCGGCTCGTTCCGACCATGGCTTTTTGTAAAACCCAGGTAGACGTGAAGATTTATCACTCACAGCGCACTCCGTTTTAATTGATATGGTGTCTTACGTTTGCTCTGTTCGGTCGCGCCAGACCGGGAGCGGTCTGCATGGGGCAACCAGAGGGTATTTATAACGGCCGTTTCCTGTCAAAAGCTATCGAATTACCATCGGGTACGTAATTATGCTCGTAAGCAACGGTTGCTACGATGCGCAGTATTAATGTTGGGGATAGGTACAGGTAACTCTGGCCCATCATGCAGGTAAAGTCTGAATTGGAGGAAAATAACATGAAACGAGTAGCAAGTATCGGGTTGGTGGTTCTCTTATTGGCGCTCGCTTTGACGGGCACAGTTTTGGCGGGTTCATCCGGAGGCGGGGCCAGCGGCATCAGCCTACATTTCCCCGACAACATGATCTCCTGTGAGCCAAACTTCGCTATCAGCACAACTGGCGTTCCCGCCAGTTTTACCGTTCAGTACAACATCTTCCAGGCCACCAATTCGGGATTGGTAGAAATCGGTTCAGGGACTTCTCAAGGTAACTTGAACCTCAATTTCACCCCGCCCGCTCCTGAAACAGGCAGAACCACCTACGCGGTTTTTGCTGCCGTTTACAATGCCAACGGTCTTCTGAAGTTGAAACTGAGTGGCAAATGGAATGTGACCTGCCAGTAGCTCCCGTCCACTAATCTACTCGCAAGACACCCAATTCGTCTGCTGAGTAGTCCTAAAATCACTATAAAGCAAAGCGCCTGAGACTTTTCAAGCCTCAGGCGCTTTTGTTTGACACTTCTCTTGGAGTTCAATGCCAAGACGTCAGGGTTTGTGTTTAGAAAAGCCGAAGAAGCGTTAAGAAATCCTCTGCGATCTTCGCGCTACAGAGGGAGTCTTACCCAGGCAATTGGTACAACTCCACCAACACGCCCCCTGTCCCTTTTGGATGGACAAAAGCGTATCGCTTGCCGCTTTCGCTCACGTTGGCCGTCTCGTTGATCAGCGGCACACCGGCCGCCCGCAACCGCGCCAACATCATCTCAATATCATCCACTTCCAGGCAAATATGGTGTAAACCGGGGCCGCGCTTTTCCAGGTAACGGGCCACGCCGCTCTCCGGGTCCGTCGGCTGCAAAAGCTCAATCTCGCTCTCGCCCACCGGCAGAAAGGCCACGTCCACCCCTTCGCGGGGCACGCTTTCCACCCGTTCCAGCGTCAATCCCAATGCCTCTACCCAAAACTTCGTCGCCTCGTCCAGATTTGGCACAACGACGGCGATATGGTCTACTTTCTTAATCATCGCGCACCTTGTTCGGCAAGACCTGACAGGTTTTCCGAAACCTGTCAGGTCTGTGTGTTTTACAGTTCAAAACTGGGATGATACTCGCCCCACACGTCGCGCAGGGTGTGGCAAATCTCGCCCAGGGTCACATCATGTTCCACGCAAGTGATGAACAGCGGCATTAGATTCTCGTCGCTTTGCGCCGCCTGGGCCAACTGACCGCGCAGCGTGTTCACCATCTCGTTGTCGCGCCGCGCCCGCAGTCCTTCCAGCCGCGCCCGCTGCGCCGCTTCCACCGCCGGGTCTACCTTCATCATCTGCATCGCCACCTTCTCCTCTTCGGTGACAAAACGATTGACGCCGACGACGATTTGCTCGTTCGCCTCCAACTCCTTCTGGAAGCGATAAGCCGCCTCCTGAATCTCGCGTTGGATGTAGCCGGACTCAATCGCGGGCAAGACGCCGCCCATCTCTTGAATGGTTTTGATGTACTCCAGAGCGCGTTTTTCCAATTCGTCGGTCAAATGCTCGACATAATAGGAGCCAGCTAACGGATCAATCGTGTCGGCCACGCCGCTTTCGTGGGCGATGATCTGCTGTGTCCGCAAGGCGATTTGCACCGACTCTTCGGTGGGTAGGGCCAGGGCTTCATCACGGCCGTTTGTGTGCAAACTCTGCGTCCCTCCCAACACGGCGGCCAGGGCTTGCAAGGCAACCCGCACCACATTGTTCTCAGGCTGCTGCGCCGTCAGGGTGCTGCCGGCCGTCTGTGTGTGGAAGCGCAATCGCCAACTGCGCGAATCCTTCGCCCCAAACTGCTCCCGCATGATCCGCGCCCACATCCGGCGGGCGGCGCGGAACTTCGCCACCTCTTCGAGGAAGTTGTTGTGGGCGTTGAAGAAGAAGGAAAGCTGGCTGGCGAAGCTGTCCACATCCAGCCCGGCGTCAAGCGCCGCCTGCACGTAGGCCATGCCATTGGCCAGGGTGAAGGCGACCTCCTGGGCGGCCGTGCTGCCCGCCTCGCGGATGTGGTAGCCGGAGATGGAGATAGTGTTCCAATGGGGCACTTCCCGGCCGCAATAGTCAAAGATGTTGGTGATCAGCCGCATCGAAGGGCGGGGCGGGAAGATGTAGGTGCCGCGGGCGATGTACTCTTTGAGGATGTCGTTCTGGATCGTGCCGCGCAATTGCTCTGGCGCGACGCCCTGCCGCTTGCCGATGGCGATGACCATCGCCAACAGAATGGCCGCCGGGGCGTTGATCGTCATGGAGATGCTCACCTTGTCTAGCGGGATGCCATCCAGCAATATCGCCATATCGTCCAGGCTAGGGATGCTGACGCCCACTTTGCCCACTTCGCCCAACGCCATCGGGTCGTCGGAGTCGTAGCCGATTTGGGTCGGCAGGTCGAAGGCGACAGAAAGGCCGGTTTGCCCCTGGCCGAGGAGGAATTTGTAGCGTTCGTTGGATTCGGCGGCGGTGGCGAACCCGGCGTACTGGCGCATGGTCCAGAAGCGCCCCCGGTACATGGTGGGCTGCACCCCCCGCGTGAAGGGGTATTCGCCGGGGAAATTGAGTTTGTC
>CAYONK010000217.1:1775-7451 GCA_964405285.1 uncultured Ardenticatenaceae bacterium | reverse complement strand
CGCTCTAGCGGCCGCCCACTGGCTCGGTTCTGGAGACCGGAAGGCAGCCCATTATGCAGCGACGCGCGCGATGGCGAGCGCGCTGGATACGTTAGACATGGATGGGGTGGTGGTGATTGGTGAGGAGCGGGAGATAAACGGCCGTTCCCTTCTCTCCGCCGGACAATCTGTTGGGGCCGGGCGGGGGCCGGAAGTAGACTTGGTGGTAGACCCGATTGATGGCACAAATCTACTGATCAAAGGGCAGCCTGGAGCGATCTCCGTCGTTGGCATCACCCCACGCGGCACGCTCTGGTCGCCCATCCCGGCAGCTTACATGGAAAAAATCATCGTAGACCGGGAAGCGGCCGAGGCTCTGGTGCCCGAATGTATGGACGCCCCGGCCGCCTGGACTCTGGCCCTGGTCGCCCGCGTAAAAGGCAAAGCGGTGCGCGACGTCACCGTCATCGTGTTAGACCGGCCGCGCAACAAGGCGCTTATCGAAGAGATTCGCAGCACAGGGGCGCACATCCTGCTCAAGGACGAAGGGGATGCGGAAGGAGCGCTAGTCACGCTCTCGCCAGATACCGGCGTGGATTTGCTGATGGGGATTGGCGGCGCGCCGCAGGGCATCCTGGCCGCCTGCGCCGTGAAAGCGATGAACGGCGGCATGTTGGCCCGCCTGGCCCCACAAAGTCAGGCCGAGCGAGAAGCAGTTCAGGCGGCCGGCCTGGACGCTAAGGAGATCATGACGTGCAACGAGTTGGTGCGCACCGACGAGATTTTTTTCGCCGCGACCGGCATTACCAACAGCCGTTTGCTGCCGGCCGTACGCTTCCGGCGAGACCTCGCCGAGACCTACTCGCTGCTTATCCGCTCAGAAACCGGGACGCGCCGCTTCATCCACACCGAACACAGTACGCGGGTGAGGCTGTGATCCGTAGTCCGTCAACTCAAAGCCGGCCGCTTTCTCCAGGGTAGATTAACGTTATACAGCGGGGCGGTGTCCGGATGGAAAAGCCAGGCTAGGCCCAAGAGGGGCTGCACCAAGGGGAAGTAGCCATAGTCTGCCCCAAAATGGCGCCAGACAGTCCGGCCAATCATCTCCGGATAGATGAAACTGAGCGTGCCAACCACCAAAGTCATCGCCGTCTCAAACAGCAGCACGCCAACAGACAGCTGCCAGGCCCAACGACGGCGCACGGCGAAGCCGACGGTGGCCAGCAGGTAAGAAAGCGCGGCGATAGCGCTGAGGGTAACGGGTAAATAATCAACCACGCCTTCCTTGAAGAAAAGCTGGTAGATAGCGCGCACGCCAGTAGACAGAGCCAACACCGGGTAAGAGATGGCCAGGATCACGCCCGCAGCGCTAATAAAGCCGGACAACCCATTCTCCGCGACGTTCTCGACCTTATTTTCAGGTTGTGGTTGTTGTTTTAGCTGTTTGGCAGATTTTTTTGCCTTAGACTTTTTCGCCATAGTGTAAGTAAGCTCCCAACGTTATTTGGATATCATGCGGCAAGTTTAGCATGAAATGGAGTGTGGGTAAAAACGGCCGTTCCTCCCCCGCAGGGCTTTTCAATAGTCAGGTGAGTTGGGCTGCAATCTTGGCATTGAAGTGGCGTCTAGCCGCAGCCAGGTTGCTGCACCCCAATTTGAGAGTCAGCGCGATGATAAAATTGTTGAGCGTCGCCATCGCTGCTCCGGTGCGGTCTTCCGCTGGCTGCTGTGGCCGGTCTCCGGACCGTGACACACCCCGCTTGCCATTCCCCAACTCGCCAGCCAAACGGCCTGGCGTTGAACCACACTACGCCGCGAAAAGAGGCACAGCGACATTGCTTGCGGCGGCCATCAACCTCTGATCTAAGGTGGCAATAGGCACGCCCAGTCGCATGGCCAGTTCCAAATACGAGGCATCATAACTCGAAAGCTGATTCGCCCGCCCCAGGGCTAAAAGCTCTCCCATCCTTCCTTCCAAACGCGACTGGTCAACAAGAATGGGGAGCTGGGACAATAAAGCCAGAAAGCGCGCGCTATCCGTCTGTTGCAGCCTTTGACGGCGCTCAGCCACCAACAGCACATTGAGGACTTCCAATGGCCAGACAGATGGCACAATCGCCGCCGCGTCTGTCAGGCTGTTCAGGACAGCATCGGCATAGTCGTTCGCCTCGTCCTGGAAACACCAGGTTATCACAATTGAATTGTCAACGACAAACGATGGATTCATTTTATCGCCGACCTTCTGCGATCATGTCCTGGATGGTCAGGTCGCCCAGCCGATTCTGCGCGCGGAAGGCGCGCAAGTCGGCAATGACTGCGGCTACGTCAATCCGCTTGTCAGGATCGTAAGGCTGCAAGACGGCGACAGGCACGCCGTGTTTGGTGATGGTGATGCGGTCACCACGGGAGACACGTTCAAGCAATTGGGGGAGATGGGTTTTTGCCTCATAAGCGCCAATCATTTCCATAATTCACCTCAATAGACCAGTATAAGACCAGTCTATTCCGTTTTGTTTCTTTGTCAACAGAAAGGCGCTTACTCCAGTGCGCTCTTCTGCCTGCTGCGCCAATCTCAGTAGGTTAAACGTAAGCGTTCAGCCCTTTTGGAATAGGACACAGATGAACACAGATGTTCACAGATTTTGGGTGGTTTTAATCTGTGTTCATCTGTGAGAATCCGTGTCCCATCTCTTCTGCGGTGAACGGTTGCGGTTAAACATTATCGGGATTAAGATTATGTCAAAAAAAATAATCCGCAGATTTCGCAGATTCACGCAGATTTTTACTCTGGAAACTTTGCGCCTTTGCGTCTTTGCGCGACCTTTTTTCGGTGGAATCAACTGTTAACTGTTAACTGTTACTTCGTCGTCTCCACCCGCTGCCAGAGCTTGGTTAACGGCCGTTTCCTCACCCTCACCTGCCAAAACACCAACGCCCACAAATGCAGCCGGGCGGCAAACAGCGCCACCGTCCACAAAAATTCGCGTAGCGATTTTGGGTAGGCCAACGCCAGCCGCGTCCCATGCAGCGCTTCCAGCCGCGCCGAGCGCATCTGGTAGGGGGAATTGCGCACCATCTCCTGCGCGTAACCGCCAGCCGAGCGCACCTTCTGCCGCAACCAGTCGGCGTAGGTCGTGGGGTATTTGACGTAGACTCTGGCCTCCGGGGCGTAGCGCACCCGGCGGCCTTGCGCGGCGATCATCTGCGAGATGACGGCGTCTTCGGCCAGGGCCTCTTCGGGGATGGGGGGCAGCAGGGCGCGGCGGGCGGCGAAGAGATAGCCGGAGCAGAGCAGGAAGTCGCCAGTCGCGTCGCGCCGCGCCCGCTCTTGATGGGCGGCGTCGGTGAGCAGGTGGGACCAGTAGCCGAGTTGGGTATGGCGCGGGCTGGCGCTGATGGGCCGGCCGGTGACGGCCCCGACCTGCCCATCGGCGAAGGGGGCTAAAAGCGGCTCCAGGGCGTCGGGCGCGATCCAGACGTCGCCATCGCTAAAGACGACGATTTCGCCCTGGGCGGCGGCCAGGCCGATGTTGAGGGCGGCCGGTTTGCCTTGCCCCGGATCGGCCAGGTGACGGATTTGCGGGTGGCGGGCGGCGTAGGTGTGGATAACGGCCGTTGTCTCCACATCCGGGCAAACCACCAATAACTCATCGGCCGGGCCAAGCTGCGGCAAAATCGCCTCCAGCGCCTTGCCAATGCTCGCCGCTTCCCGAAATGCTGTGATCAAAACCGATACCATAAATGAGGAGGGGGGAATTTATTACAAAGGGACAAAGGGACAAAGAAACAAAGGAAGAGAAGTTCCTCTTTGTCCCTTATGTCCCTTTGTTTCTTTGTAATAAAAAAATCGTTGCCATAAAAAATCACCCTGCATGATAGTTCACCCGGACGCCGCGCAGGCGGCTGAGGCCAGTTTCTAGCAGGGCGATGAAGGCCATGAACAGCAGGTCCACCGCGATAGCCACCGTCAGCGCCAGCCCCAAATAGCTAAACAACGTCGCCGCCGGGCCGGAAAGGTTAGCCAGCACCACATCCGCTAATCCAAGCAGATAGATGAGAACGGCCAGGCCGCCCATCACCAGTAAAAAGGCGGGCCAAGCGCGGCGGTCGGAGGCGCTGGGCATCATGGCGTTGCTGATGGCGAAGAGCAGGTAGAGCCAGACGAAGAGGTCGGCGGTCTGGAAAAAAGCGGTCAGGGCCAGGGCCAGTTGGTCCACGTTGCCACTTTGCACGGCGGCCGTCACCGTTTGGATGTCGAAGATATGCCAACCGATGAGCCAGATAACGGCCGTTCCCACCATCAGCGGCGCGCCCCCAATCAAACTCTCCCGAATCGGTCCCAGGCCGCGATCCTTGTAATACTCCACATAGCCAAGCTGGATGGAGCCATCCGCCTGCCGCTTGGGGAGGAGCGATAATTTGCCCGTCCGCACCCCCAGCAGCGAGGCGCTAAGCCAATGGCTGATCTCATGCAAAACCACGCCGGGGAAAAGGATGATGGCGTAGATGATGTAGGCGCGTTCTGGCGCGCCGGTCAGCAGCAGGGCCAATCCGTGCAGATGGGTATGAATCCACCGCTGCAACAGCAGCAACACCAGAAAAGCCAGGACGACCCAGAGGAAAGGCATTAAGAAACGCGCAACAATCAACGGGTAACAGTCAACAGTCAACGGACAACCGTTAACCGTTGACTGTTCACTGTTGATTGTTTGTTAGGCCGCGGCGGCGACCAGTTGGATAAAGCTGGTTTTCAGGCTGGCTCCACCGACGAGGGCGCCGTCAATGTCCGGGTGGGCCATCAGTTCGGCGCTGTTCTCCGGGGTGACGCTGCCGCCGTATTGGATGCGGATCGCCTGGGCGACTTCGTCCCCAAATAGTTCGGCGATGGTGGCCCGCACAGTGCCGCCGATGATCCCGCCCGCCTGCTCGACGGTGGCCGTTTTCCCCGTGCCAATCGCCCAAATCGGTTCGTAGGCGATGACGCAGGCGGCGGCCTCTGCGCCGCTGAACCCGGCGAAGGCGGCGCGGACCTGGCCGCTGACGAAGCTGTGCGTCTCGCCCGCCTCGTTTTGCTCCAGGCTCTCGCCGACGCAGACGATGGGGGTAAGGCCATGGGCCAGGGCGGCTTTGATCTTCTTGTTGACCCCTTCGTCGGTCTCGCCGAAGTAGGCGCGGCGTTCGGAGTGGCCGAGGATGACGTATTGGCAGAAGGGGGTGAGCATGTTGGGGGCGAGTTCGCCGGTGTAGGCGCCGCTTTCGGCGAAGTACATGTTTTGCGCCCCAACGCCGATTTTTGTGCCTTTGACGGCTTCGGCGACGGCCGGGATGGCCAGGGCGGGCGGGCAGACGGCGATGTCTACGCCTTCGATGGCGTTCAGCCCCTCACGAATTTCGTTAATGAAGGCGACGGCGTCAACGGCCGTTTTGTTCATCTTCCAGTTGCCAGCAATAAACGGGGTACGCATGGTTTTCTCCTTAATCTCTATGCGGAATGTGAATGCGGTTTGCGAGATAAAGCGGGCAAGCCGCACCGGAAATCATTAGCTGCTTACATTATAGGATAGGCGAGGAAGGTGGGCAATTGGGGTTGACAAACGTGAACGCATGTTCTATTATTTTGAGGCATCCTTCCACCCGCCACACCCTGGCAACAAACCCCAATAAGGAGAATTTTCGATGGAAAACAAGCAAACGCCA
>CAYONK010000217.1:0-1765 GCA_964405285.1 uncultured Ardenticatenaceae bacterium | reverse complement strand
CCGCCCCGCGTCTGGCGCGGGGCCGGGCGTTTTGGTGCTTCACGCCTGGTGGGGCCTGAACGATGACGTGAAAGCGGCCTGCGACCGGCTGGCCGACGCCGGTTTCATCGCCTACGCCCCTGATTTGTATCGTAGCCGGATCGCCCAGACGATTGCCGAAGCGGAGCAATTGAGCGGGGAACTGCATGAGGCTGGCGAATTGGCGCAAAGCGAGGTCGCCGCTGCCGCCGAGTATGTGTGGGCGCAGGCTGGTTCGCCGGAGCGGGGGATTGGGGTGATCGGGTTTTCGCTGGGGGCCGCTTACGCGCTCCAGCTTTCTGGCAGCGACCCGGAGCGCGTCCGGGCGGTGACGCTGTTTTACGGCTGCGGCGAGGGCGACTTCGGCCGGGCCAGGGCGACCTACCTGGGCCATTTTGCGGCCGATGACCCGTATGAACCGCCGGAGAATGTGGCTTGGTTGGAGGGGGCGTTGGGGGAAAACGGCCGTTTTGCCATCTTCCACCATTATCCCGGCACAAGCCATTGGTTCTGTGAGCCGGGCCGCCCCGACGCCTATCAGCCAGCAGCGGCGCAATTGGCCTGGCAGCGCACCGTGACTTTTTTGCAAGAAAATCTATGATTCTTCCGAAGAAAACCTCCGCATTCTCCGCGCTCTCTCTGCGGTTAAAAAAGGCTTTATCGGTAGATTCATTTACCGTCGTGAATGGAGAGAAACGATGTCAACAACAATTCAAGCCGAGTATTTTACCCAAGCGATAAACTATCTACTGGATGAGACGTTTGAAAGCGTGCATGGCATTTATCTGGACAAAGGCACGTCTCTGTTTGAAACCCTGGCGGGCATCTCGGCCGAGGAAGCGTCCATCCCGGTGGGCGGGAAATGCGCGACGTTGGCGGCGCAGGTGAAGCACACCGCCTTCTACCTGGATTTGCTCGAAGAGAACGTCCGCACGCAGCAGTTTAAGCCGGTAGATTGGGACCAAATCTGGCGGGAAACAGGCAGCGTCACGGCTGAAGAGTGGGCAGCGATCATCGGCGAACTGCGCCAGAGCTATGGGCGAATCAGGGCGCTGGTGGCTGACACGACTGAATGGCCTTCCGCCCGGCACATTGGCGGGGCCATCGGCATGATCGCCCACACGGCCTACCATTTGGGCGAAATTCGGCAGGCGCTGTGCATTATCAAGCAGTAATTGGCCGTATGAGGTCAGGCAAACGATGAGCGAGCGTGGGTTTGTGGCCTTGTTGCGCGGCATTAACGTCAGTGGCCGGAATATGATTCCGATGGCGGAGCTTCGCGCCGTTTGCGCTGAACTGGGTTGGCGCGGAACACGCAGCTATATTCAGAGTGGGAATTTGCTGTTTGTGGCGGAAGGGGAAACGGCCGTTCTCGAACACACCCTGGAACAAGCCATCCAACACCGCTTCAATCTACAAGTCCCGGTGATTGTTCGGGCAACGGCCGTTTGGCCGGATTACATCAGCGGCAATCCCTTCCCCCAGGCGTCCCAGGCAGAAGCAAACCGGGTGATGCTCGCTCTGGCCAAATCCCTGCCGCTGCCCGACGCCGTCGAGAGATTGCAGGAACGCGCCGCCACCCAGGAGCGTATCAAGCAAAGCGGCGACGCGCTTTGGATTCACTTTGGCGACGGCATCCACTCGTCAAAACTGACGACCGCGTTGCTAGACAGACTCGTCGGCTCGCCTGTCACCATGCGCAATTGGCGCACTGTTCTCAAAATTGGCGAGATGGCGCGGGAACCCC
>CAYONK010000216.1:0-7500 GCA_964405285.1 uncultured Ardenticatenaceae bacterium | reverse complement strand
TGGGCGGCGTTGGGGATCACCTGATACCTGATCGCTTTCTCCTGCCTGGCCCATTGGGGCATATCGCGCCGGATCGTGCCAGCGCGGTCCCTGTCGCCGTGCAGCAGGAGAAGCGGCACATCGATGCGTAAGCCTGGGTCACCCTTCTCATCCACTGCCAGGGTGACGGCTTGCCAGATGGTAGCGAAGTCGGCTGGCTGAATTTGCCGCGCCGCCTGCAAGGCATACGTCTGCACGTCTGGCGTCAGCGCCGTGCTGCGGGCGATGGTCTGGGTGAAATGGGCGTAAGGCCAGAGGCGGAAAAGGGGCAGCGAGGCTTTCAGCGCCCACACTTCCAGGCGGCTGTACGCTTTGGCGATGGGGGTGGAGCCGATGAGGATCATCGCCGCCACCCTGTTGGGCGCGCGCCGGTAAAGGTGTTGGGCGACGTAACCGCCCAACGATTGACCGCAGAGAACGGCCTGGGAGACGCCTGCCTCATCCAGGATGGCCAGCATGTCCTGGGCGCACTGCTCCAGCGAGAAGCCACCGCCAATGGGTTGCGACCGGCCATGCCCGCGGGCGTCCCAGACCAAGACGCGGTACTCAGGGGCGAACGCTGCGACCTGGGCGTTGAACATGCGGTGGTCCATGGTGGCCCCGTGCATGAAGACGAGCAACGGCCGTTCTGCCCGGCCGCCCAACCAATAATGCAGCGGACAGCCATCACGCCAGAGGATGTGTTCGGTGAGAAGGGCAGGGGTTTGGCGGAAATCGGTCATATTGGGTTCCTGTCGCCGGCGGGTTTACCGCGCCTGCATCGCCTGATTCAGCTTGGGCGCATTGAAGAAAATGCCTTCGACCTGCTCGCCGTCAACGGCATAGACCAGGGTCAGGAGCACCTCCTCCTCCGCGAATTGACAGGTAACGATGTAGTTGACGTACCCTGCCGCGCGGGCGTTGGCCAGGCGCAATCCGGTGACAGACTCGAACCGGCCGCTGGCTCCCAGGATTGTCTCCCGCACATCCTTAAAATTCTCCTCTGATATCGCGTTTACCAGCACCTCGCTGAAATCGGCGGTAAAGGCGGCGTAATCGCCATTGTTGAGGGCCTGCATCTTCTCCTCCGCCAGCGTGGTGACATATGCCTCGGAGACGACCGCCGTCGCCTGTGGTCCGCAGGCTGCCAGGGCTGCCAGTGTCAGAGAGGCCAGGAGAATCAGGATAAGGGTTGTCCGGTGAAATTGCATATCAAACCTCACTTTTAGAAATCATGGAGGGGTTGGCTAAATGGCAGATCTCCCCCATCCCATCTTACCAAGTTTTACCGGTAAATGGTGAATGGGGCAATGGGTATTTGGGGAAAACGGCCGTTCTCTCCCCCACCCCATCTCCACCTAAGCAGGCCGGCCGATAACGGCCGTTTTCCCCTCCTTCATCCCCTGCAACCACCAAACAACCTCAGGCCGCGCCCAGAAAGATTCTGGACGCGGCCTGATAAAGCAGAGCTATACGATTCCGTCTATCTTTGAATAAGCGGCAGATACAGATACCATGCCTCCACTTGCGTCGTGTGGAAAGTCCAGGCATAGCTCTCGCTCCGGGCATTGCCCGCCAGGTCGGCGATGCCCGGCTGTAGGGTCGCCGTATACGAGCGCCCCAGGACCAACGGACTGCGCAGGACCGCCCGCAGTTGTTTGGGGAAACCCGGCACGGGGTAGACGTAGGTCTCAATCACGTTGCCGCTGTTGTCCTGGAGCGTCAATATCCCATCCACGATGCTATCGAAGGCAATCTGCTCGTTGAAGCTGACTACAAGCACCGGCTCATACAAGAAACCAACCGTGTCGCTAAAGACAGGCGCGGTGTTTAGAGTGGTGATCACCTGATTGGCGACCGGAGCGGTCCAGGAGACCTGGGGCGGGCTGTTGTCGGCCGACGAAGGCAAGACCATGATCGTCACCTCTACCGGCTCGGTGGTGGTGATGCCGTTGCTCACCTGGAAGGTGAACCAGTCTGGGCCAACGTGGTTGCCCGGCGCCTGGTAAGTCAGATTGGGAGCCGTCCCGCTCAATTGTCCGTAAATCGGCCCGTCCACCACCTGATAGGTCAGCGGCGCGTTGGCCGCGTCCGCGCCCGCCAGGGTGACGGCGACGCTTTGCCCCGCCTCGACCTCTAATCGCTGGGGAACGCCAATGAGCGGCTGGATGGTGTTGACCACCAGATCGGTGGGCGTTACCTCAGGCACGCTGGGGAAGTAGACGACCGCCTGATTGATCACCTTCGTGCCGCTGGGCAGGTCTGGCTTGAGCTGCACGGTGAAGGAGATAGCCCCGGTCGCCTCTGGCGTTCCGGCCGGCCCTAACGTGCCAATGGTCCAGAAGATGGTGCGGATCGGCGCGATCAACTGCCCCGGCCCGTAGATGGTCAGCGTATCCAGGTCGAACACATCGCTCAGTTCGTCGCGGATGTAGACGCCGTAGGCTTCCCCTTCGCCGACGTTTTCGTAGGTGATGATGTAGGTGACGGTCTGCCCCGGCAGCAGGTTGCCCTCCACGCCGTATTTGGCGTTGGGGTCTCTGGCCGGGTCGAAGATGATGGGTCTACAGCTCTGACCACTGCTGCTGTTCATCATAGCGCAAATTGCCGATGGGCTGAATTGCTCATTGAGTGACAGCCAGATAGTCTGCATGGCGCTCGCCCAGGTGGGGTTACCCAGACTGGCAAAGAGGTCCATGTTGGTAAACTGGTCGTCACCATAGCACTCTACGCAGCCTACACCGGGGACGCATTTTGCATACCGTCCACAGCTAGTAAGGCTGATGCTGCCATACATCCCCGTTTCCAGGTTACAGGTAGTGGTTTTTGCTTGATTGGCATTGTCCAGCCCCGCTAACTTAACGCACTCCACCTTGTCTTTTTTGCAACGACAAGAATCGGGATCGTTTTGGTGTTCTTTCAGACAATCTCTAACGGTCATAAGCGAACCGCTACCAGGTGGCAGTTTCCAAATAAAGCTCATACCACAGTCGCGCCCCGCGCTCCAACTACCGGTAGCGACGTAATCGGCGCAGGAGGCGGCGCTGGAAAGCGCCGAGAGTGGTTTGCTCAATTCTTCCGCCAGCGACATGGGCAGTTTATCTTTTATGCAGTTTTTCAGGCAGTCGGAACGACCGAGGTCGGTTGGCGAACGTCCCACCCCCCACGCCTCGCCAGTTTCCCAGAAGGTGTACTCGCCAGTCAGCAGATCGAGGAGCGCACCTCCGGACATTTCTTCAAACGCAACGGTTGTCTGGCCGATGGTTAACACGGATATTTCGCCATCTACGTGGCGAATCCATTTCAGGCTGCTCAGGTCAGGCATGATCAGCATGATTTCATCGGTCATTTCGCCATTGCTATAGCCGGTCTCATCACCCATCATCAACATATAACCTTCATCAAGGGCCGCGCTGATCAGCGCGTCGAGGTCAGGAACAGCCTGCCGCAGCGCGGCAACTTCCGCCTCGCTCAATTCCTCACGACTTGTTTCGAGGATGGGTGTGTATTCAAGATATTCTTCTAAATCAAAGGCCGCCCCGACAAAATTGGAGCCAATAAGAAAAGCCATCAGGGAATCTTCTGTGCCAAAAGGGATGCCCCAATCGTAGCGCACGCGGAAGCGGAAAATCTCTACCTGGCCCGGCTCCAAACTGCCTAATCTCCAGATCACCTGACGACGTTCAGGCCAGTAGATGCCTTCGTCTTCACTGTCTACAAAGGTGGCGTAGTCGGGCAGGGCGGCGATGATGATGGCGTCGGCAACGGCCGTTTCCCCTTCATTCGCCACCAACACCGTCGCATACTCGGTCGAGCCGGGCACTGCCTGGTTGGGATGGAAAATGTCGAGGAAAACGCCGCTCTCGGCCGGCGGGCCGCCCGGCTCCTCCAACCAGGGGTCGAAGAGAACGCCATCGCTGACGCCATTGCCCTGGCCGGTTGGGTTGAGCGTGGGGTGGAAGGGGCCGGAAGCGTCGCCCCACCAGGTGGTGCGGGCGTCCACCACCGTAGCGGGCGAGACGTTGTTGATGCCAAAGTCGTTCCCCTCAATCCGGTTATTTCTCAGGCTCGGCTGGGTGTCGCGGGCGTAAATAGCGTGACCGCTGCCGGAATGAATGCGGCAATTGCTGATGGAACCCTGACCCGCCCTGAATTCGATCTGGGCGTTATTGATGGTATTCGCCAACGAGAGGTCGCAATGATCCAGAATCATGGTCCCGCTACCGCCGACGATGATCCCCCGCCAACCAGTCGCCTGACCGGATGCGGCGGTGAGCGTAATTGGTTGTGTCGGCGTGCCGGCAGCGTAGAACAAGCCGTGAATTAACAAATTCCCGCCGCTGTTAAATGTAAGCGCCGTGCCCGGCCCAATACTGAGAAAAGAATCTTCACCCACGGTCGTGTTCTCAGTAAGGTGCAGCGATAAACCGGTGAGCGCCTTGTCCCAATGCAGGCCGGGCGCTATCGCCCCGCCGCTAATCCAGGCCGCGTCATAGCCGTTGTCCATCACCGTCAGGTTGTCGTAAATCGGCCGGGCCGACATTGCCGTCTGGCGGATGGCGTAATCGGCGTTGTTATCTAGCTGCACGCGAGTGAAGGAGGGGGTAATCCCCGCGCCGTCCACGTAAAGGCCATATTTTTCGCCATGATGGACCCGGCAATCGCTCATCTCAACCAGTGAGGCGTTGGTGCGGAAGCCGGAGCCGAAAACGGCGGCGCTCCGGCCGCCATAGCCAATTTCGCAGTGACGCAGGGTAGCCTGAGCGCCGCTTCCGATAGAGATGCCCGACCAGCTACCCGGCGTTGCCGCGTCGCTGGTGAAGATGATCGGAGCATCGGCCGCGCCGACAGCGTGCAGACGGCCGCCATTGTTCACCGTGAGCGAGTGGTTGATATTGTTGAAACTCAGCGTCAGGCCAGGGGTGACGGTCAGGGACTGGGTGCTGGCGATGGTGACGCCGCTGGTAGAACCGGCAAACCGATAGGGGATATTTTGCCCACCCACCGTGCCGGGCGGAACCAGGGTGATGTGCCGATTGACCGTGCCGCCGGGGTTGACGATGGCGTCAGACCCATTGCCGCTGAAAATTAACTCGCTGTAGGTGGGCGTCATGTCAAACGTGCTTTGCTCAATGGCGCTCGTGGCGTTGTTTTCCACCCGTACGCGGGTGAAGGAGGGTTCGAGACCAGCCCCCACCAGATAAATGCCCCGATTGCCGCCGCCATGAATGTGGCAATCGCTCATCTCAACGAGCGAAGAACCGGTGCGGAAGGCGGCATCACTGGCGGCGTTGGCCCGGCCGGCCCAGGCGATCTCGCAGTGGCGCAAGATCGCCTGGGCGCCGCTGTTGATCCACAGCCCAACCCAACTACCCGGCGTTGCGCTGTCGCTGGTGAAGATGATGGGGCTGCCAGCCGTTCCCTCCGCCAGGAGAGCGCCGCCGTCACTAATTGTCAGGACGTGGAAGGTGTTGTTCCAATATAGTTCCACCCCCGGCTCAATGGTCAACGTCGCGCCGGTGGCGACGGTGACGCTGCCGAGAACATCGTAGGGGCTGTCGGCGGCCGTCCAGGTGGTGTCCACGCTGATGGTGCCGCCGGGGATGGTCGTGCGGGTCTCCGGCGTCTGGGCGTCTGTCGGCCAGGGGATGGCTAATATGAGCAAGAAAAAGACGGGGAGAAGAATCCCCGCCCACCAATATCGTCTGTCACTCTCTATTCGTTTCATCGCTGTTGTCTCCTTCCGGGGTATGGCTGGCCATCTGCTCCAATAAAAGCTGGTTGAGGGCGTTCAGGCTGGTAAACGGCCGTTGCCAACCCGTCATCGGCTCCGTCACCTGTCCCCAGGTACGGCCGTCTTCACCCTGCCAGATGCGCAGCACAAAGGCGCTGCGACGCGCTGTCTGTTCTTGCATGGGGACACAGTAGCAGAAAGCTGCAAACAAATAGCAAACGGAGGGAGTCGTGGAGTCGGATAGTCGAGTAGTCTGGCAGTCGGATAGTCGAGTAGTCGGGGCGTCGCACGACTACCCGACTACAAGACTACAAGACTACCTGACTAAAAGACTAAATCTCTTCGCCGTTTTGTAGGCGGGTGAGGAGCCATTCGGTCATGGCGGAGGGGGAGACGTTTAATTCTTGCTGGAGGGCGCGGGCCGCTTCTTCATAGGTTTTGAGGGCCAGGCTACGCTGGTCCTGGCGGGCGTAGGCCCGCATGAGGGCGCGGTAGCCCTCCTCCAGCCAGGGCGCTCTGGCGATGGCTCGCCGCGCCCAAACGACTGCTTCGGCCGGTCGGCCGTAATGCAGCTGCCCCCGCGCCACGTAGAGACACCCCTCAATGTAGGTTGTCTCCAGCCGTTCGCGGGCGGCCAGCAGCCACTCTTCGTAGGGGAGTTCCGGCAGGAGCGGCTGCCAATGTTCCAGCCGGTTCAGCAAATCGTCTGGCAAAGGGGGCAAAGACTCATCAGGGGCGGCGGCGATGGCCTGACGCACGGCCGTTTCAAATTCCACCACGTCCACCGTCACATAACCGCCGGGGTCAAAGAGGTAGCGGTCCCCTTCCAGGCTAAAGTAGCGGGAATCCGCTTTGGGGCGCATGTAGGGTTCTACCACCCGGCGCAGTTGGCTGTAGACGGTGCGGAAGTTAGACCACGCCTTCGCCGGTGGCAGACCCGGCCAGAGGTCGTCCAAAATCTGGTCGCGGGGCAGAGGGACGCCCCGGTGGAGGGCGAAGTATTGGGCCAGGCGGCGGGTGATCGGGCGCGGCCAGTCACTTTCGGAAATAGGACGTCCAGCGCGCACCAGGCGAAATTCGCCCAACAATTGAATTTTGATAGGAGGGGGTGGGGACGTTTCCAGGTGGGTGAGAACGGCCGTTAACACCCCTTTCATCCCCCCATCCTTTTCCTGCTCAAGCGCCCGGCTGAGATGGGGCATGGCCGCCTCGCCGCCCATCTGCCCTAAGATGTGGGCGGCGCGCTGGCGAACGGCCGTTTGCTCATGCGCCAGCAACGGATAGAGCAGGTCTGGTCGGTTCAAGCGGCGCAACGCTGCCCCAGCCTGCCCCACCGCCAGCCCTTCCTTCAGAGCCAACTGCCAGAAACGGCCGCCCAATTCCGGGTCGCGGTCGGTCAACAATCGCTCGTGATGAGGTAATGTGAGGGCGTAGAGGGCGGATTGGAAATGGCGTCGCCAACGGCCGTTTCCCTGACGGTGACAAATCAAGGCCAACAACGCCCGCAGCCGGACCAGATCAGGCCGCGCCCGCATCCCCATCAAGGAAACCGTTTCCGGCCGCAGGGCAAAATCAGATCGCGCTCCATCCAGAAACAGCATTCCGGCGGCAATGTCGCGCTCCAGGGCCAGCAAGGCGCGGTAATGGGGAAAAGCAGGCGGACCGGCCAATTCCGCTTCGGCCAGAGCGATGGCCCCCTGGAACCGCCCCTGGCGGCGCAGCGCCCAGCTTCGCGCCCGCGCCAGCGG
>CAYONK010000215.1:0-7506 GCA_964405285.1 uncultured Ardenticatenaceae bacterium | reverse complement strand
ATGCCGCCGATCAAAATAATCAGCAGCGCGGCCACCGTCCAGCCCAACCCGGCCACCGACGGGCTGACAATGGGCTGGTGGATGGTGTGGAAAAATCCGGCCATCGCCGCCGTGACGGAGGAGATGATCAGCGCCGTCAGTTTGAAGTAGAAGGTGTTGTAGCCGAGCATCAGCGCCCGCCCCTCATTCTCCCGCGTGGCGATGCAAACCCGGCCGGTTGGCGAATCCACAAAGCGACGGTAAACGATGTACACGAAGAAGGTGAAGAAGAGAACGATCAGATACAGGTTAAACCGCTCAGTGGAAGTGTTGAGCCAGGCGGGCACAATAATCCCTTGCAGGCCAACATCTGCGCCGGTGTAGGCGACCATCTCGTTCGATTTGACGACGATCTCGAAGACGGAGGCAAACCCCAACGTCACCAGGGCGAAGGTGATGCCCTTGACGCGGGGCAGCACCAGGCCAAAGAGCAGCGCCTGGACAATCCCGGCGACGACGACGGCCAACAGCGTCGGCCCAACGCCCCAGCCGAAGCTCTTGAAGGCGATTCCCGTCAGATAAGCGCCGACGGCGAAGAACATGGCGTGGCCGAAGGAGAGCAGCCCGGTAATGCCCAGGATCAGGTCGTAACTGATGGCGTAAATTGCCAGGATGAAGACCTCGATCATCAAGCCCTGCATGAATCGGGCGGCGCCGGTCTCGTTGTTGAGAACGGCCGTTACCCCCTGCCCATTCACCCACGCCACAATAAACGGGAACAAAATCATGATCAGCAGCCCGACGAGCGGCCCCCCATTTCCCTTTAGCCAGCCCGCCAGTCCGCCACGCTCCGCATCAGCTCGTGAAATCGTTGATTGCATAGTCTTATCCATTCTAACAATCAACAGTTAACAGTTAACTGTTAACTGTTAACCGTTCTTCGTTCCTCAGTCATCTCGCCCAAACAAGCCGTTTGGCAGCAGCAGCAAAATAATCACCATAAACAGCACCGTCGAGGCCGGGACCAGCGGCGGCGATGGTTTGAACGGTTCCGCCAGGAAGGGAAGGTTGATGCCAATCTGGCCATAGCGGATGATGAACTGCTGCAACAGACCGACCAGCACCGCCCCGGCCGCCGCCCCAGGGTAGCTGGTAAGTCCGCCAATCGCCAGGGCGATCAGCGCCAGGAGCAAAAATTGGCCGCCCATCGCGTTCGACAGGCCGATGGAGGGGGCAGCCAGCACCCCGCCCAGAGCCGCCAGGGCCACGCCCAGGCTGAATACCATCGTAAAGACCCGGCGCACGTTGATGCCCAACGCCTCCACCATGTCGCTGTCTTGCACCCCGGCGCGGATGATCATGCCCAGGCGGGTGCGCTGGATCAGCAGCCAGACGCCGATCAGCACGATGAGACCCATGAGGATGATGAAAATTTCGTTATAGGTGCGGATGCGGCCACCAAAGAGAAAGATGGTGGCGCAGCCGTTGGCCAACCGCTCAAACACGTCGGTAACGGCCGCCGTGCAGCCCTCGCCCGTCCCGGCAAAGATGTCTGGTTTGGGCATGGTGAATTCCGGCCGGCCCCAGACGGAACGCACCAACTCAATGGTCATAAAGCTGACGCCCAGGGTGAGCATAATCTGGTAGATGGGACGGTCGTAGAGCGGTCGGATGAGCGAACTTTCAATCAGCGCGCCGACAATCGCCCCCACGCCGGTTGCCACGATGATGGCTAAGGCAAAGAGGGCGGTGTGGTTCAGCCCGAAGAGCCAGTTGGTCAGGCTGTCGTTGACGAAGAAGGCGAACAGCCCGATGAATGCCAGAACGGCCGCCAGGATGATGGGGAGTTTAGAGGGGTAGGTGGTGGAAACGGCCGTTTCCTTCATCTGCCGCAGCCCCACAATCGCCGCCGCCAACAACAGGCCGCCCAACAAAATCAGAACCATCAGCAAGATTGGCGGCAACCCCGCCGCCACTGCCGGGGGCGGGACTTGCATCGTCCCCTGGCTCATCGCCAGGGAGAAGGTAGAGGGGCTGCTGGCAAACGCCCCCGGATTCCAGATAGCCAGCGGCCACTGCCGCAGGGCGTAGAAGAGTAACCCTACCGCCGCCGCCAGACCCACCCAGGGCCAGACCCGGCCGGCTGCCCCCGCCAAACGCCGCCGACCCAACCAGGCCGCCAGCAAAGGCATCAGCATCAGCCCGGCCGCCAGCAGCGCCAGCGGTGTCAGCCCATCCACGAACGTATCCGGCCGCACGTACACCGTCCAGCCGACGTATGCCCCTAGCATAAACATCTCCCCATGCGCCAGGTTCAACACGTCCATCAGGCCCAAAATCAGGGAGAAACCGGCCGCCACCAGGAAGGTGATCGCCCCCACAGCCAGACCACGCATCACCGTGATCAGCCACTCGCCTGTTTCCATCCCCTGCGACGCCGAGAAAAACAAAAAGGCCAGCACCGCCAACACAATAATGCGCGTTCGATTTTTCTTAAACCTCTCGACCATAGTTCGTGTTCCGTGTTCCGTGTTCTGTGTTCCGTGTTCCGTGTTCCGTAGCCCGTAATCCGTGTTCTCCGGGAACGGATTACGGGCTACGGAACACGGAACACGGGCTACGCTGCTCCTAAATAGCGATGGATCGTCTCTTTATCGTCCACCAGGTCAGCTATCAACCCCTGCTTTACTGACTGTCCCTCTTCGATGATGACGTAGCGCTCCGCCAGTTTGCTGGCGACGATGAAATTTTGCTCCACCAGCAGCACTGTCGTCTTGGCCGCCAGCTTTTGAATGGCGTCAATCATCTGCTCGATCAGCACCGGGGCCAGCCCTTCGCTTGGCTCGTCAATCAACAGCAGCTTGTTGTCCGGCACGAGGGCGCGGGCCACCGCCAACATCTGCTGCTGCCCGCCGGAGAGGTTGGTCCCCGGCAGCTTGATCAACCTTTTCAAGTCGGGGAAGAGGCCGAAGATAAACTCTTCCTTCCGCGCCAGATCCCCTTTGCGTCGCTCGGCGATCTTCAAATTTTCCGCTACGCTCAAATCGCGGAAGATAGCCCGGTTTTCCGGCACAAAGCCGATGCCCATCGCCGCAATGTCGAAGCTGCGCCGCCCCTGAATCGGTGCCCCGTCAAAGAGAATGCTCCCCTGGCTTGGCGGCGTCAGGCCGATGATGGATTTGAGCGTCGTTGTTTTGCCCGCGCCATTGCGCCCCAGCAGCACGGTGATGCTGCCTTTGGGCACTTCAACAGAGATGCCTTCCAGGATGTGGAACTGCCCGATGAAGGTGTGGATGTTTTGCACTTCAAGTAGATTTGTCATGGTGGTCTATTTTTGTGTCGGGTGGGGGCGAACGAGTGATGCCGCTTTTTGAGCCTTTGTGTGGCAGGCCGATGACAAAAAATTCACTTAACCCACAGTGCCCCGCTGAATTTGATTGGCGGGTCTGTTCAAGAGACCCATTGCGCAGGCCCCATTATAGCCGGGGCAGTTACCAGCGAGTTGCAACGGCGTTGGGACTGGGGCGCTGGAGCGCAGAAATAGCGATGCGTGCCGGTTTGGGGCGGCGCGCGTCGCTAGATTGGGAGGTTGTGGAACTCTGGTTTATCCACCTGAAGTGGATAAAGTCGAGTTATGGTTCTTAGAGGCTATTTACCTTCTTGAGGTCGGAGCGTACAATCGTGGCATTATGACCGCATTCAAGAACATCTTAGTCGTTGACGACGAAATCTCGCTAGTGGAACTGTGCCGGATTATCCTGCAACATGCGGGGTACGCCGTTCGCGGGGCGTCTAGCGGACGGCAGGCGCTGCAACTGGTGAATGAGTCGCCGCCGGACTTGGTGCTGCTGGATGTGATGATGCCGGGGATGGATGGCATTGAGGTCTGCCGCCAGATTCGCGCTCAACATGCCGGGCCGCCGCCGCATATCCTCATGTACACCGCCGATGACCGGGACGAGACGCGCTCTAACAGCCTGGCGGCCGGAGCCAACGAGGTGCTTACCAAAGAAATCCCCGTTTTCGACCTTCCCGTAAGAATTAACTCCTACTTGTCCGCAGCTTGAGGAAGTTACAAGTTACAGGTTACATGACCCTGTAACTTGTAACTTGTAACCTGCTACAGTTCTTCATTCTGCCGAATCGTCTGTAACAATCCCCGGCAGCCATCTTCCACCAATTTGTAAACATAATCGAAATTGCCGGAGTAGTAAGGGTCTGGCACGTCGCGCTCATTGGTCTCGCTGGCGAAATCGAGCAAGCGATGAAGGCGGGGGATGTCGCCGAACATATGGCGCAGGTCGCTCTGGTTGCTTTGGTCGAGGGCGATGACGTAGGTGGTGGGGGTGATGTCTTGGGAGCGGACCTGGCGGGAACGGCCGTTATACGCAATGCCATATTTCCGCAGCACCTGAAGCGTCCCCCGGTGGGCCGCCTCCCCCACATGCCAGGAGCCGGTCCCGGCCGAATCCACCACAATCTTGTCGGCTAACCCCGCCTCATTCACCATCCGCTGAAACACCCCTTCGGCCATCGGCGAGCGGCAGATATTCCCCAAACAAACAAATAATACAGATACTGTCATAATCAACCTTTAGACCTGACAGGTTTCGGGAAACCTGTCAGGTCTGGAACAAGTCAGCCTGTAAGCCGCATTCTGTAGGCGAGCGCGCGAACGCACTCGCTGGTGATCATCTATCTGGGAGCATTGTTACCAATGCCCTCTGGCAACCTACCCGGACGTATGACGGAACGGGCCGCTCCGTGGGCTGGCGGACAAGCCGCCAACCGTTTCGCCCTGCTTGGTTTTGCTCCCGGCGGGGTTTGCCTGGCCAGCGACATTACTGCCGCTGCCGGTGGTCTCTTACACCACCGTTTCACCCTCACCCGTGAAACGGGAGACCCGTTTCGCGGGCAATACGCCTCTCTGTTGCACTTGCCGTCGAGTCGCCCCGCCCGGCTGTTAGCCGGCGCCGTGCCCTGCGGAGTGCGGACTTTCCTCAGCCAGCCGCCCTTGCGGACGACCAGCCGCGATCACCCGGCCAACTTGTTACCTTAATCGTACTGGCGTAAGCGACACAGGGCAAGCGCTTTTCAGGAATTGATCGGGAAATTTAACGCAAAGGCGCAAAGGAACAAAGGCGCAAAGTGATCGAATTCTTTGCGTCTTTGCTTCTTCGCGCCTTTGCGTTGAAAACTGCCTTAACCTGTCTGGGCGCGGGCGATGGCCCATTCGTACAATTGTTGGTAGCCGAGAGCCGAGCGTTCCCAGGAGAAATCGGCTGTCATGCCGTTGCGCTGAATCTCCGCCCAGTGCGTTCTGTTGGTGTTGTAGACGTAGATGGCCCGCTGCAGGGCGTGCCAGAACTCTTCGGTGTTGAAGTTGTGGAAGACGAAGCCGGTGAGCGGCTCTTGGACGGTGTCGGCCAGGCCGCCGGTGGCCCGCACCAGGGGCACGCTGCCATAGCGCATGGCGATAAGCTGGCCCAGGCCGCACGGCTCGAACAAGGAGGGCATGAGGAAGATGTCGCTGCCGCCGTAGATCAGGGGGGCCAGGTCGGCTTCGTAGGCGAGAACGGCCGTCATCTTTTGCCGGTGGTAGCTGGACAGGTGGGCAAACATCTCCTCATACTGACCATCGCCCGTGCCCAGCACGACGAACTGCGCTTCACCGGAGAAGCCGTTCATCAGTTGATGGAGAACCGGCCCTATAATGTCTAGTCCTTTCTGCCAGGTAAGGCGGGAGACCATCGCCACCAGGGGGATGTTGTCTATTTGCGGCAGACCGAGGCGGGTCTGGAGGGCGCGGCGGTTTTGCAAACGGCCGTTTACATCATCCGCGCTAAACGGAGCCACCAGATTCGGGTCCGTCTCCGGGTTCCATTCGTCAAAATCAATGCCATTGAGAATACCATGCAAATCATAGGCGCGATGGCGCAGCAGGCCATCCAGCCCCGCGCCGCCCTCCTTCGTCATAATCTCCAGGGCGTAGGTGGGGCTGACGGTGTTGACCATCGTGGCGTGGTAGATGCCGCGCGCGATCAGGTTCACCTCGCCATACGCCTCTTCGGCGAGTGAATGGGTAAGGATGCCCAGGTAGTCGAAGATATGCCAGTTGGTGTTGCCCTGGATAGCCAGATTATGAATGGTGAAGACAGTAGGGGTGTTAGCGAAGAAGGGGTCGCCCGCTCCGGCGGTAGCCAGCCAGGTGATGGCCGCGCCGGTATGCCAGTCATGGCCGTGAACCACGTCGGGCTTCCATTTAAGAACGCGGGCCAATTCCAGAGCCGCGCGGCTGAAAAAGGCGAAACGGTAAGGGTCGTCCCAATAGCCATAGATGTTGTCGCGCTTGAAGAGGTTCCACTGGGCGATGAAGTAGATGGGCACTTCGCTGCCAGGCAAAACGCCTTTGAAGACGCCACAGGGGATGTTGCCGGAGCCGGTGGGCACATTGAGCTGGATGGGGAGGGGGGTGATGTTGGGAAAACGGCCGTTTTCCACCGCCATGTACGCCGGCATCACCACCCGCACGTCATGCCCCAGCGCCTTCAGCGCCTTCGGCAGCGAACCGCCCACATCGCCCAACCCGCCTGTTTTGGCAAATGGCGCCACTTCGGCGCTGAGAAATAGGATTTTGCGAGATTCAGCCATGGTCGTCGCCTTTTTCAGTAAACAGTTTATAGTGTACAGTGGATAGTGAAGCGTGGACAGTAGACTTGACCGCCTCCTGTTCACTGCATACTGTATACTGTATTTTCCTTGTTGCCAAGAGGGGGGATAGCCGTTAAGATTTACTTATCATGCGTAAGAACATCTTTCGGCAACGGCCGTTACTCACCATTCCGCAGATCCTCATCCTGCTCGGTGTTATTGCTGCCCTGTTCATCGGGTTAGACCTGACCCGGCGGGCGCAGGCGGGCCGCTTGGTCGGTGTTGGCGAGGAGGCTCTGAACCAGCAAATCAGCCTGGAGGCGACGCGCCAGGTGCAGCTAGAAGCAACTCTGGCCTATGTGCAGAGCGACGAACACGTAGCCAGTTATGCCCGCAATGAAGGCGGCTTCATCCTGCCCGGCGAAAAGCGCATCGTGCCGCTGGTGGGCGAGGCAACCCCCGGCCCCTCACCGCTGGCCTCCCCCACGCCAGACCCGGCCAACGATGCCCGCCCCTGGCAAGCGTGGTGGCGACTGGTTTCCGATAGACCTTACCCCTCTTCGCCTTAAAGCGCTTTTTCATGAACAACCAGCCATCGGCTTTTAGCATTGGCTTGCTGGCGTCCTAATCAAGTTGCTCCATGCGCCTAGAGTTGTCCCTGTTTTATCTTCTGTTTTCGTTAGTAACGGCCGTTGCTTTGCTGGCGCTGCGTCGGCGGGGCCTTCGGAGAGCGCGGTTGCGGCAGGCGCTCCTCGGTTTGCTGGTTATGGGACTGGTGGGCGGCGGACTCAGCCTGATATGGCCTGACATACCGGCGTATGCCTCCGGCGTTTGGCAACTTCTGGCCTGGGGGCTATTTTTGTGGGGAGCTATCAG
>CAYONK010000214.1:0-7511 GCA_964405285.1 uncultured Ardenticatenaceae bacterium | reverse complement strand
CGGGCAGCAGGAGCGCATCGTCAAGGCGCTGCGCCAGGGCGAGGTGGACATCATCATCGGAACCCATCGCCTGCTCTCCGACGACGTTTCTTTTAAGGATTTGGGGCTGGTGATTATTGATGAGGAGCAGCGCTTTGGCGTGGCCCACAAGGAGCGTCTGAAGCAGTGGCGCACCGAGGTGGACGTTCTGACGATGACCGCCACCCCCATCCCGCGCACCATGCACATGAGCCTGACCGGGGTGCGCGACATCAGCGTGATTGACACGGCCCCGGCCGAGCGGCTGCCGGTGCAAACCTACGTCGGCGAACTGGACGAGACGCGCTTGAAGCGGGCCATCCAGCGGGAATTGGACCGGGGCGGCCAGATTTTCTTCGTCCACAACCGGGTGCAGACGATTGAGATCATCCGCAAGCAGGTGCAGGCGTTGGCCCCGGAAGCGCGGCTGGCAGTGGGGCATGGGCAGATGAGCGAGCGGCAGTTGGAGCAGATTATGCTCGATTTTGCCGAGGGGCGGATTGATATTTTGCTCTCGACGACGATCATTGAGAGCGGGCTGGATTTCCCCAACGCCAACACCCTGATCGTGGACCGGGCAGAGCAGTTTGGCCTGTCGCAGTTGTACCAACTGCGCGGCCGGGTGGGGCGCGGCGTGCGCCGGGCCTATGCCTACTTCTTCCACGCCCCCTGGCGGACGCTGACGGCCGATGCCCAGGCGCGGCTGGAGGTGTTGGCGGAGTATACGGATTTGGGCGCGGGCTACACCATCGCCATGCGCGATTTGGAGATTCGCGGCGCGGGTGATTTGCTCGGCGCGTCGCAGAGCGGCCACATTTCGGCCGTCGGTTTTGACCTGTATACGCGGCTGTTGGCGAATGCGGTGAAGAAACGGAAGGCGGCGGGGGCGGGGGAAACGGCCGTTACCGACATCCCGGAAGCGGTGCTGATTGACCTGCCCCTGGCGGCCTATGTGCCGACCGATTACGTGCCGGACGCTTCTTTGCGCCTGCGGCTCTATCGGCGCATGGCGCTGCTGGACACGCTGGCGGAGATTGACGAGATGGCGGCGGAGTTGGCCGACCGCTTCGGCCCGATTCCTGATCCGGTGCATAATTTGCTCTACCAACTGCGGATTAAGGCGTTGGCCGGGAAGGCGGCGGTAACGGCCGTTACCACCGAAGCCGGCCAGATCAAAATCCGCCTCAGCGGGCCGGAAAGCCTGGAGCGGTATCGCTTGCAGCGTTACCTGGGCAATCAGGTGCGGGTGAGCAAATCGGCCGTCTGGATGCCCCGCGACCTGAGTACCCACGAGTGGCAGGTGACGCTGGTGCAGGTGTTGGAGAAATTGGAGGGGTGGGGAGTTGAACAAGCAACAGTGAACAGTTAACAGTGAACGGATAACGAGCGACTACCAACTATCAACTACCAACTATCAACTGGAGTTTGCCATGCAAATTAACTTTTTTGACGATTTAGGGGAGGCGCCGAAGGGGCGGGAGGATGTGCGGCTGAAGCAGTTGGGGCTGTATGTCTACCCGGACGGCCGTCGGGTGGCGGTGGGGTTTGACCTGACGCCGTTTCGGGAACGGCCGTCTATTGAGGTGCGGGTGGTGAATGAACGGGGGGAGGCGGCCGGCTGGCTGAATGTGATTGAGACGCTGGAGGCGAATTTCTCCCTGACCATGCACTTGCGCGATAAGGAGCCGACGGAAAGGTATGAGGTAACGGCCGTTGTCTACTATGCCACCCCGGAGACGGAGCGCATGGATGTCCACAGCCTGACCCGGACGTTTGACGCGACGCGGCCGGGGGATCAGTAGCGCGGTGGCAATATTCGCCCAAATGAGCGACCTTGCCGGACGTAAACGCTCTGGCTAAATATCTGCGCCGATTCGCCCCTTTCTCAATTGGGCGGCGCGCCGAAAGGAGGATGCAATATGCGTTCAAAGCTTCAGTGGATTCTTCCCTTGCTCTTCGTTGGAGGGTTAACTGCTCTTTATCTATGGCCCATACCCAACATGCCCATAGACCAATTGTATTCCAACGTTGATCCGGCTGTCGTCAACTCGCTTCAATCTTTCCGTGAAACGAATCCGCCACAGACTCTTCAAGTGGCCGGAACAGACTGGGAATATGTCGCCGCCGGGCAAGGTCCAGAGACGATTCTCTTTTTGCATGGCATGACCGGCGCTTATGATATTTGGTGGCAACAGATGGAAGCGCTCCGGGGAAATTATCGCCTCATATCTGTTACCTATCCGCCAGCACAAAATCTGGCGGAATTAGAAACAGGCGTTTTGACCATCCTCGAAAAAGAGGGGGTGCAAGAGTTCCATGTTGTTGGTTCGTCGCTGGGCGGGTACTTCGCCCAATATCTTGTAGCGCAGCACCCGGAGAGAATTCGCCGCGCGGTCTTCTCAAACACGTTCCCGCCCAATGACCTGATCGCCGAAAATAATCGCACTTTGGGCACGATACTCCCCTATTTGCCCGAATGGCTGGTGCTATCTGTGTTGCGGGGTACTTTTCAGCAGACGATTTACCCCACCTCAGGCAATGATGAGTTGACCTTAGCCTTCTTAAATGAAATTGGTTATGGACGGATGAGCAAAGCGCAAGTGGTCGGGCGCTACGCCTGTGTCATTGAGAAATTCGCCGTGCCTACACCCATCATTCCTGTAATGATTGTCGAATCGGATAATGATCCGCTGGTGGAATTGACGCTGCGGGAACAACTAAAGGCCACCTATCCGACTGCGGCGCTCCATACCTTTTCCTCCGCCGGCCATTTCCCTTATCTGAGTCACGCCCAAGAGTATACCCAGTTGCTGGTCAACTTTTTGAGTGAACAACCTTGATGATTCTGAAATGCCATCCAACGCGCTTGCGCCTTGTGCCTGGCTCTACTTTCAGCGCAGGTGAAGCGCCGGTCATTGTACGGCTGATCACTCTACCACTATCAGGCCGGTTGCCGCCTGCCAGTTGCCGGGTTACACTGGTATTTGCGCAAGCGCAAAAACGGATGACGGAGTGAGGCGATGGGTAATATAGTTGGATCAACGACGACGACCGAACACAAAGCAATAGCCGCCGCCGAAGGCGCGGTCCCCGTAGCCATTGTGACGGTGAGTGACAGCCGGACAGCGGAGACGGATGTGAATGCCCGCTATCTCCAGGCGCAAATCGTGGCTTCCGGCCACCGGCTGACCGAGTATCATTTGATAAAGGATGAGGCAGAGGCGGTAACGGCCGTTCTCAACCATCTCGCTGCCGGAGAAACCAGGGTCATCCTCTTTAACGGTGGCACTGGTATTGCCCCCCGCGATACCACGTTCGACGTGCTGGATCGCTTTTTGGAAAAGCGTATGCCGGGCTTTGGCGAACTGTTCCGGATGCTCAGCTGGCAGGAAGTTGGCGCGGCTGCCATGCTCTCGCGGGCAACCGCCGGGGTGTATCGCCAGACGCTTATCTTCTCGACTCCCGGTTCGCCCAACGCGGTGCAACTCGCCTGGGAAAAGCTCATCGCCCCGGAGCTTCAGCACATGGCCTGGGAGATGGTGCGAAAGCAGTGAGTAAATGATTGGCATGTTAACTTCTAAGACAATTGCTGAGGATTTTAGCTGGTTGGACTCCTGGGACGACCGGTATGGGTACCTGATTGACCTGGGGCGGCAGCTTTCCCCATTGGCGGATGCCGACCGAAATGAACAGACGCGCATTGAGGGTTGCCAGAGCGGAGTATGGATTAAGATAGAGCCGGAACCGGCTGGGTCAAATGGCGGCGGAGACGTCCGGCTGCTCTTTCAGGGAGACAGCGATTCGGCAATTGTGAAGGGGTTGGTGGCGATTGTGATCAGTCTGGTAAACGGCCGTTCCCCTCGTGAAATCCTCGACCTCGATATTTCCGCCTACTTCAGCGCCCTCAATTTAGAAGGACACCTCAGCCCTACCCGCAAAACCGGCCTGAATGAAATGGTAAAAACCATCAAGCAGCAGGCCGCGCTCTATGCCTGATATCCGTAGGCCGAACTCCGTATCTCGTTGTCCAAAGCCATTTTCCAGAGGCATCTCCTCACGGATTACCGATAACGGATCACCGCTTACGAACATTAGGGGCAGGATGCTCCCGGTAAAAATCATGCTTCAGTCGAGTGTCAGGGCTGGTTTCAAACCTCAGGATTTCAGGAGAGGATGATGGTTTGGCTTGTTGTTTTTATCGTCTCGCTGCTGTTGACAGCTGGCATGGGGTTTCTCTTCTTTATCTTCTCCATAATCGCCTTGAATGGGTATCCCAGTATGGCAGCCGCCATGCCGACGTATCTCGCCTTCAATGCCTGCGCCTGGCCGGTGATGGTCGGGATTACAACGTTGGTGACGTGGGGAATGCTGGCTCTGGTGAAACGAAAACGGCCGTTTTGGAAAGTCGCGCTGGTGAACGTGGCCGTCGTCACCACCCTCCTCGGGGCGCTGGCGTTGTTGCTGTACTTCACCTGATTCCCCGGCCCGTCTGGGCAGAAACCTTAGACGAAATCCTGTTATGTAAATCCACAACTAACAAGCTGCCAGATCTCAATTTGGAGGACACGATGACAGAGGCACATCAAGGCGAAATCAATCTGGCGGAGTTCCGCCGCATGGGGCATCAACTGGTGGACTGGATCGCCGATTACCTGGAGGAGCCTGAACAATACCCGGTACTTTCCCGCAGCCGGCCGGGCGAGATCAAAGCGCAGCTTCCCCCGGCCACCCCAGAGGAGCCGGAATCGCTGGACGTGATTTTCCGCGACTTTGAGCGGATTATCCTGCCGGGCATCACCCATTGGAACCATCCCAATTTTTACGCCTATTTCAGCATCAGCGGCTCTGCGCCCGGCATTCTGGCGGAGATGCTGACGGCCGCGCTGAACGTCAACGGCATGTTGTGGCGCACCTCCCCGGCGGCGACGGAGTTGGAAGAGGTAACGCTGGATTGGCTGCGCCAACTGCTGGGGCTGCCGGTCGACTTCCGCGGCGTGATCATGGACGGGGCTTCGATGTCCAGTCTGGTGGCTATTGCGGCGGCGCGAGAGGCGGTGGCCGGGCTGGAAGCGCGACAGAAGGGGCTGTCCGGCCGGCCGGACGCCCCCCGGTTGCGCCTCTACATCTCCGACCAGACCCACTCCTCGGTGGAGAAAGGGGCGATTGTGTTGGGGATTGGGCAGGAGAATGTGGTAAAGGTGGCGACCGACGCGCAGTTTAGGTTGAGTCCGGAGGCGTTGGAAACGGCCGTTCAACAAGACCTGGCCGCCGGTTACAAACCCTTCTTCGTCTGCGCCACCGTCGGCACGACCTCCACCACCAGCATAGACCCCGTCCCGGCCATCGCCGACGTAGCCGAACGGTATGGGTTGTGGCTGCACGTAGATGGGGCGTATGGCGGGCTGGCGGCCATCGTGCCGGAGAAGCGGGCGGTGCTGGCGGGCGCGGAGCGGGCCGATTCGTTGGTGACGAATCCGCACAAATGGCTCTTCACGCCGATGGATTTGAGCGCGTTTTACACCCGTCACCCGGACACATTGAAACGCGCCTTTAGCCTGCTGCCAGAGTACTTGCGCAGCGCGGAGACGGACGTGGGGGCGGTGACGGATTACATGGATTATGGGGTGCAGTTGGGGCGGCGCTTCCGTTCGTTGAAGCTGTGGTTTGTCCTGCGGGCCTATGGGGCGGATGGGCTGGCGGCGCGGCTGCGGGCGCAGATGCGTCTGGCGCAACAGTTCGCCGCCTGGGTGGACGCCTCGCCCGATTTTGAGCGACTGGCCCCGACGCCGTTGAGCGTGGTCTGTTTCCGCGCCCGGCCGGCCGGGATGACAGACCCGGCTGCGTTGAATGAACTGAATGAGCGGGTGTTAACGGCCGTTAACGCCACCGGCCAACTCTTCATCTCCCACACCAAACTGAACGGGGTCTACACCTTACGCCTGGCCATCGGCAACATCCGCACAACGGAAAAAGATGTAGCCAACGCCTGGGAACTCCTACAAAAAATGGTGGCTGAGGAACGCTGAACAACAAAGACCATCCCGCCCGCGAAGAACCCTGCGATTTCCCTACGCCGCCATTTTATACATTGACAGCCAACCGATGTTGATTATACTTTAGAGGCATGAGGGAAGATGCAACGAACGCTAAGTTCAACCAAATAAACCATTGTTAACGCACGCAATTTTGCGTGCGTTTTTGTTTTGTCCTGGCAGTTCCGATACTAATATGCAGAGAGGAGCAACATTATGATGGACTATGGAATGGTCAGTAAAATTGAAAAGGCGAAAATGTACGCCGAGGAGCGCCACCGCTTTCAATTTGAAACGTTGCGCGTTAGAATCCAGGGGGATAATAACGAATCGCCTCACGTCGTTGAGTACGATCACGGCGTCTGGCATTGCGACTGTGACTTCTTCGCTTCGCGCAATGTGTGCAGCCACACCATGGCGGTTGAGCGAATTTTGCGGGACATGGTAGAACTCGGCGAAGCGGCCTTTTAGCCTGTTTTACCGATCGTTACCGGCCGTTTGTTCGTTCTAAACGCGCCCAGAATCCACTGGGCGCGTTTTTTTATTGACGATTGACGATTGACGATTGACGATTATCGGCTCGTTCGGGGTATAATCGGCTCAATACTCAAAGGCTCTCTTTGCGCCTTTGTCCTTTTGACTCTTTGTATAAAATTCCCCACCAGAAAGGTGAAACCCGCGTGACTGTTGGCAATGTATATTTTGATCGCCGCCTGACTTTCCTCATCATCTTTGGCACGATTGTGCCGATGCTGGATTTTTACCATCGCTTTGCCAGCCATAAGGCGTATGACCGTTTCATTCTCTACTTTATCTTGCCTTTGTTGGTGATCTGGCTGGTTTTCCGCGAGCCGGTGAGGGATTATGGCTTCAGGCTGGGCAATTGGCGGGCCGGGCTGGCCTGGACGGCCGTTTCCTGCCTCCTCATGGCCCTCATCCTTTACGCCGTCGCCCGGACGCCCGCCATGCAAGCCTACTACGAAATCCGCGCGCCGGAGGAAATCGGCCGGCTGCTCTGGCTGAACGGGATTGAGTTGTTTGCCTGGGAGTTTATCTGGCGCGGTTTCATGCTCTTTGGCCTGGCCCGCATCCTCGGCCCCGGCCCGGCTATCCTGATTCAGGCCATCCCCTTCGCCTTCATGCACCTGGGCAAGCCAGAAATCGAGACCCTCAGCACCATTTTCGGCGGCATCGGCTTCGGCTTCGTCGCCTGGCAGAGCAATTCTTTTATCTATCCCTGGTTGATCCATTGGTTTATTGCGTCATTTACGATGTTGATTGCGTTAGGGAGAATTTAGCCGGTGGCCGGTGGCCGGTGGCCGGTTCAATCGTAAATCGTAAATCGTAAATCCCAAATCTCATGAACGAACCACTTACTTTACAAATAACGGCCGTTGCCAACGGCGGCGCCGGCACCGCGGCCGGGAATGAAGCGCTGCGCGAGGCAGGCCGTCTCGCCCA
>CAYONK010000213.1:2010-7553 GCA_964405285.1 uncultured Ardenticatenaceae bacterium | reverse complement strand
TTGGCCGCCCGCTGGTAGACGGCGGCGTAATCGCCGCCCGCGTTCCAGGCGTTGCCGCTGGCGGCGAAGTAGAGCGTGTCGCCCACCGGCAGGATGGCGCTCACGGCCGACACGCTGCCGCCGCCGCCGGGGATGGGGATGTTGGCCGGGGTGAGAACGGCCGTCCAACTGCTGCCATTCCAGCGATAGAGGTAGGCTCTGTCGTTTGTCCCCCAACCGGTCTGGAAGAGGCCGCGCAGGTAAAGGTCGCCATTGGCCGCCAGGGTCAACTCTTCCACCATCACTTGCACGAAGCTGGCGGGCAGCCCGGCGCTCATGTCTTGCCACTGTGAGCCGTTCCAACGGCCGACATGGTTGATGGTCACGCCGCTGCCGCTGCTGAAGGGGAAAGTGTCGGCCACGTAGAGCGTCCCGTCGTCAGCCAGGGCCGCTTTACAGCTATTACCGTTGCCGCCGGAGCAGAACCAGTCCAGGCCGCCATCCAGCGTTTGCCAGGCGGCCCCATCCCACAGGGCGATTTTGTTGGCGGGGATAATCGCGCCGTCGGGCTGCTCCACCCAGTTCATGTCGCGGGCGGTGACGGCGATCTGGCCGCTGGCGTTGGCGGCGACGTCGTAGAGAACGGCCGCTTCGCGCAGGCTGGGCATACTGTCATACCACAATTTGCCGGGCAGCCCTTGCCAGCTTTGGCCGTCCCAGATGAGGCCGTGACCGATGGGGGCGTTGTCCCAACTGCCGCTTTGCCGGTTATCATGGCCGCCCGCGTAGACGAAGGCGCTGGAGAGGTAGAGACGGCCGTTGGCCGCAACGGCCGCCCCGTCTACGCCGAAGTTGGGGTGGTAAAGGGGGCCGGGCAGGCCGAACTGTTCGTCCAGGAAGAGGTCGTTGGGCAGGCTGGCGGGGGTGGCCGTTGTCGTGGGCCGGTTTTGCCCCAGGGCGTACACGCCCCAGCCGCCCGCGAGGACGCCGAGGGCTAACAGCAGAGAGAACAGGCGGGTGAATGTGTGTCGGTTCATCTTTTTCTTCCTAAATTAGACCTGACAGGTTGCGCCAGATGTAGGGGCGACCCTTGTGGTCGCCCTCTTGCTTGGGCGGGTACTAGAGGGCGGGTACAAGACCCGCCCCTACTGCGGCGCGTGAATTTGCACGGTAATGATGGCGTTGTTGTTGCCGATGTTCGGGTCTTGTTGGCTGGGAAAGACCGTTAGCCCCATCTGGTAGTTTTGCGTTGTCCAATTGTCGCTCCTGACGCTAAACTGCACCTGAGCCACGCCGCCGCTGGGCAGGTTTAGAACGCTGCATGAGATAACCTGCGGTTCGGGGACGCTACAGGTCATGGAGCCTGCGCCGAGGGTGTTGAGACTACCAGGCGTCAGGGTCAGTCTGTCCGGAAGGGTGATCACGAAGTCTGGCATTCTCGCTGTGTTAGGACCGAGGTTGGTCAGCGCAGCCATCACCGGAATGTCCATGTTGGGCGAACCGGCGCCGGCCGTACCCATCACCGCCAGATCGGCTTTGTCGGCGATGGTAATCTCCAAAGAGTGGTCGTTATTGCCGGGGTTGGGGTCGCCTGCGTCGCTCAGTTGACCAATTATCTGGGTCAGGCCATCTTCTTCGCCGCGCGCGGTGACGCGGATTGTCTGGGATTGGCCGGCGGGTAGCGGCGTATTGATGTGGCAAATGATTTGGGAGACCGTGACCGCGCAGTCGGGATGGTCGGCGCTGACAAAGACGATAGAGTCGCCAAAGCGAAAGGCGCCGAAGCTGTACGAAGCGGCGTCGGAAGGGCCGGCGTTGAAGATGGTGTAGATCAGTTCGGTCGTTTCTTGCGCGCCAATGCTGGACGGCGCGGCTTGCCCGGCCAGGCTCAAGTCTGATTTAGGGGCAAAGTTGAGCGTGATTGCGCCGTTGTTGTTGCCGGGGTTGGGGTCGGGGTTGTCGCTGGTTACGCTGTAATTGATGGCGCGAGTATCGGCGGCGGTCAGATTAGCGGGCGGTTTGACGCTGATCAACAGCCACTTGGCGTCATGAGCGAGCAATGAAGCGAAGGAGCAATCAATGATCGTGGACGAGCTGATTGCGCAGTTGGAGATCGGCGACTCATAGGCGATGAAACCTTCGGGCAAAATGAAGGCCGCGCCAACATTTTCGGCTGAGGCGGGGCCACTATTGCTAATGGTGAACGCCAACAATGTTCGCTCGCCAGGAGTCAGGGTGAGGTTGGCGGCTTCTAACCGTTCCACTCCAGCGCTGAGATCGGCTTTGTCGGTGAGTTGGATGGTGTGGACGCTGACGTTATTGGTCAGGTCGCTGTCTGTGCCGCCGGGGTCAACGGCCGTTAACGTAATCGTCGCCGTGTCGCCATCTGTCACTGGGCCGATGACTTTTACCATTATGTGAAGTCTTTCGGTCTGGCCGCTGTTAAAGTTAGCAAACGTGCAGCGATTGCTCGCGCAAGCAGCCGGGACCTGGCTCTGACCTTCTGCAGAGGCAGTCATGGATTGCAGCGACAGATTAGGCGATAGAGCCAGCGAAACTTCTGGCGGTTTTTGCGTTGACCCTGGCCCGTTATTTTTGAGTTCAATCGCCAAAAACACCAGACTGTTAGCCCCGCCCGGGTTGCCGGTCACTCTGGCGTTTTCAAAGAGCAGGTCTAGCGGGTCTACAATTTGCTGCGCGGTCGCTTTGGAGTTGTTGCCCGGTACGCCGTCATGCTCCTCGGCGCTGACCTGGGCGCTGACGACCAGCGTCGTCTGCTGACTACTGGCGGGGATGTTGCCGCTAAAGCTCAGCGACAAGGTTTCGTTGCCGCCCATGGCCCCAATGAGGCAGGTCGCCGACAGGTTGTTGTCCCCAAAGGAGCAGTCAAAGCCGGCGCCGCTGGCCTGAAAAAGAACGCCGTTGGTCACGTTAAACTGCACGGCGACGTTCGTGGCCGTTTCGTTGCTGTGGTTGCGGACGCTGACGTTATATTGGAAGGTTTGCCCTTTGACGACGTACTCGCGCTGGGGAACGGCCGTTACCGCCAACACCCCCATATCCCGCTCCGGCCGTACCTGGGTCTCCGCCGAGGTCGCGTTGCCGCTCAAATTGATCTCATACATCTCCACGTGGGCGTGGTGGGTCACTTCGCTGCGGCCGCGCGGGGCCGTCACCTGGAAGCTGTAGGTCGCCTGGGTGTTGGCGGCCAGTTCGCCCACCGTGCAGCGGAAGGCGGTCGGCTGATTCTGGTACTGCGTCGGCTGGCAGGTCAGCCCGGCCGGGAAGGCCACATTTTGCAGCGGATAGTCGCCGAAGAAGACGATCCGCGCCTGGGTGGCCGGGTTATCGCTCTGGTTGTGCAGAGTGACGGCCAGGGTCAGCCGTTGGTCTGGCTCGACCGGGTCGGGGCTATCGCTCATGGCCAGCGTCACCGTCCGCTCTGGGCGGAAAGTAGTGGTTTCGCTGGCTGAGGGAATCGTGGGCATCACGTCGGCGCTTTCCACGACGCCCACAATGATGCGCGTATCCGGCTCCGGCGGGGCCATCAGGCTCAATTGGAAATGGCGCGATTCGGTCAAGGCCAGCGTCCCCAGGTCGCAGGTCAACACAAAGCCCTCGCCCGTGCAGTAGTCGGGCTTGGCTAATAAGGTGGCCGGGTTGAAGCTGTAGCCAACGGCCGTGAACTTCACCGTTGTCCCCGCGGCGGCGAACGGCCCCAGGTTGCTCAGGCTGACGTTGATCTGGTATGACTTGCCGATGGGGGCCGGGTCCTGGCTGTCGCCGAGGAGCAGCCGCAGGTCGCTTTTACGCAAAATGTTGGTGACGATGCTGGCCGTCGTCGGCGTTTTAGAGAGCGTGTCGCGGACGTCCAGGCTGAGCGTCGTCGCTTTGGGCGAGACCTCTATCTCCGCCGGGGCGACGGCGACAAATTGCCAGGCGGGGCTGGTCTGGCCGCGGGGGATGTTGGGCAGGGCGCAGATGATGTTGGTGGTCAGGGTGACGGTGCAGCCTTCGGGCAGATTGGCGTTGAGCGGCACAGGGCCGCCTTCGCCCCAGGACATGGTGAGCAGGCTGTTTTGGGCCAGCCGGGGGCCGTCGTTGCGGATGCGGATGGTGTAGGTGATCCGGTCGCCTGTGCCCACCCGGCCGTCGGCCGGATACCGCTCGGTCAACAAAACCAGCTTGACGTCATTTTCCACAGTAATGGGGAAGTCGCCGCTGTCGTCGGCGGGGTCTTTCTCCCGGTTGCCGGTGTCGCCATCGCCCCGCGCCTGGAAGAGGGTGACGCTGTAGGCGCGGGCGGCGGCCGCGCTCAAGGGAAGGTGGATGGTGCCGGTTTGCACCGGGGTGACGTTGAGCCGCAGTGAAGCGACGCCGTCGCCGCCCAGGATGCCCTGGGTGCAGACCACCTGGCGCGTCCCGCCGTTGTAGGCGCAATTGAGGGAAGAGCCAACGGCCGTGTGGCTGTTATAGGTCAGGCTGATTGGCACGCCGACGGTAAACGTCACCTGGGCCGCCGCTTCCACGCCGAGGTTGCGCAGGTTGGCGGTCAGGGTGATCGGCTCTTGATAGGGGAGGATGGTGTGGCTGGCGGTCAGGCCGACGGCCAGATCATACCCGGCGGGCAGGGGGATGGCCCGGCTGAAGGTGTTGTCGCTGGGATCGGGGTCGGGGTCGCCGGTGGGGGTCGTCTGGTTAAATTCGTCAATGGTCACGGCCGTACCCGTAATCACCATCGTCGTCTGCACCGTCGGCGTGATGTGGGCGCTCAACGGCCCCATAAACATGGGGATGACGCTAAAGCTGTAGCTCTGCGTCGTGTTGGCGTACATCAGCTCGCCGGGGAAGCGGCAGACGTGGCGCGCCGGGTCGCCCGCCACCTGGACGAAGGTACAGTTGGGGTTGTTCGGCTCGGACAATTTCAGCGGGAAGAAGGTTTGCGGATCGGCGCCGATGGTCGTGGTGATGATCACGTCCTGGGCGATGTCGCTGCCGTAATTGGTGAAGACGACGGTGTAGGTCAACGGCCGTCCGGCGGCCGGGGCAAAACCGGTGAAGCTAGAAGTGGTAAAGCTGACAGCCAGATCCGCCCCCGGCGGCTCCAATTTGGTGATGGCGGTCGCGCTGTTGTCGCTTGTGTCCGGGTCGGGCAGTCCGTTGACGTCCGATTTGCCATTGATCGTTACGGTTTGGGTCAAATTGCCGTTGGCGGCGGCGGTAGTCGAGATGGGGATGTGGAAGGCGACGCTCAACCCCGGCATGATGGAAGTGGGAGACATGAGATAGCATGTTTTTTGCTGGTAGGGCGGCGTGGGCATGGAGCAGTAAACGCCGTGGTTCTGGTTGACGGGCTGGGGCGGGAGGAGGAGCGCCCCATCGCCGTCAATCTCCTGCTCGAACGTTATCTCGCCCATGGGGTCGGGGCCGTAGTTGGTGATGATGATGGTGTGGGTCAGCGGCTCGCCGGAGCGGTGGACGGCCGGCCCGCTGAGGCTGACGCCCAGCCCGGTGCGAATGTTCACCTGGCTGACGGAGAGATTGTCGTCGAGGAAAACGTCGCT
>CAYONK010000213.1:0-1910 GCA_964405285.1 uncultured Ardenticatenaceae bacterium | reverse complement strand
TTGATCCGGGCCAGATACCGCCCCTGGCGGGGGAAGAAGGTGGCGTCTAACGCTTCGGCGGCCAGCCAGACCTCGTTATCCCCCTGGTGGGCCAGGCCGTAGAGCCGTTCGTTGTCGTCGCCGCCCAGGTAGGTGGCCCAGCGGACAGTGGCGGCGTTGGTCGTCAACTGGTAGTTGATCAGGAAAATGTCATTCTTGCCGCTGCCGGTCAGGGTGGGATCGAGCGGGTTGAGGGTGGGGAAATCGTTGGAGAGGGTGAACCCGGCGACGGTCAGCCGGTTCTGGTAGAGGGCCAGGTGACGGCCGTAATCCGCGCCGCTGCCGCCAATGTAGGTGAAAAATTCGATGTTGCCGTTCAAATTGATCCGGGCGACAAAGCCATCCACCGGGCCGCCCAGAGTCGTGTCCGGCGCGCCGGCCGTCGCCAGACCGGGCGTACTCACGTCCCCCACCAGGTAGAGCTTGTTGTCGGGGGTGAGCAGCATCTGGTTGATAAAGCTGACCGGCAGCACGATGTCCCCATCCAGAGCGGTCGCCTCGGCGTTGAGAATGGTGATGTCGGAGAGGGGGTCGAGCAGCAGCGCCCGGTTGTCGTTGTCTACGGCCAGGCGGCGCACGGCCGTTAATTCCCGCACCAGCGTGGAGTATTGCAACTGCTCGTTGGGCGGCTTGTTCAAATCAAATTTAGAGACAAAGGCGGTCGTGCTGAAATAGGCGGGGCCGGTGTTGGGGCCATATACGCCCGGCGTGGTGGGAAAATCGTAGACGCAGGGGTTGCAGGTGGTGGGGGTGTTGATGAAACCGGCGATGTAGACCAGGCCGGTCAGGTCAATGGCGATGCGCGGCTCAAATTCGGAGAAGCCGCCGCCCCAGTAGGAAGCGTATTCTAAACGGCCGTTCACCCCCAACCGGCCAAACACCGCGTCAAAAAAGTAGAAGCCGCCGGAGTAGTCGCAGTCGCCGTCGTTGCCGCAGGCCGCGTCTATAGCGTTGGCCGTTACGGGAAAATCGGCCGAATTGCTCTGTCCGGAGAAGAAGAGCCGCATCTGCCCATCTATGACCATATCCATGAAATAATCCTGGCGGGCGCCGCTGACGGTGGTGCGGTAAAGGGTCAGCCCTTCGGGCGTGATCTTGGTGAAACGCATCGTACCGCCGCGCACTTCGATAATCTGCCCCCAGGAGGTTTCGATAATTTGCAACGCGCCGTCGGCGACGTAGACGTTGCCCTGGAAGTCGCTGGCGATGGCGCTGCTGTCTATCAGGTTGAAGTAGGTGAGGATGGGGTCAATGATCAGCGGGTAGGCCGGGTCGTAGTCGCCCAGGCTGATGGCGACCGTTTCGCCCTCCAGGGCAAAAGCGGCAGGGATATAGCGGCGACGGCCGTCCACATCCTGCCAGGCGATGGGCGGCTCTTCGACGAGGGGGCCAACGGCCGTTTCAATCCGCAAATAGCCCGCTTCATCCAGCCAGACCTTCTCCGCCCCTTCATAATAGAAGCGAATCTGCGCCGGATCGGCTCCCGGCGCGACGTAAAAGTCGCTTTTGAGATGGCCGTCGGCGCTGCCGACCAGCAGGTCAATGCCGGGGTAGAGGTCGTTCTGGCGCAGCCCGGCGTAGAGGGGGAGGTCGGTTTGCCATTGGGTCGGGTCGTTGCCGATGTAGCGATGTTCGACGGCGGCGGTGGGGGAAACGGTCGTCCAGTGGTGCGGCGCGGCGTCCAGATAGCGCAGGGTCAGGGCGGCGAAGGGCAGCTTTTCGCTTTCCGCCACTGCGGGCGCGGCGAGGGTGAAGCGCAGCCCCTCGGCGGTGAAGGCGATGTGGTGGGCGCTGGCGCTGGCCTCGTATTGCCAGCCCGCCTGTTGGCCAGGGGCGAAGAGCAGCGGCGGCGTCTGCCAGGCCAGGTCGGG
>CAYONK010000212.1:0-7584 GCA_964405285.1 uncultured Ardenticatenaceae bacterium | reverse complement strand
ATTTGCCTGACGAGTATAATGACAACGGCCGTTACGCGCCATCTTCAACAAATTGACAAGCCCCGGACATTATGCTAATTTTTTCACAGGTGCGGTGTATAGCCCTGCGGCGCACCAGGAGAGCAAATGCCGCGAATTGAGGCCCTTGAATCTGGCTCCTCTGCCTATCGAGACAGCCTGAACCATCAGGCAATAGAGGATTACCTGAAGACAATTTACAGCCTGGCCGAATCAGACAGCCCGGTCAGCACTTCGCGCATTGCGGAGGCGCGTCAGGTGAAACCGGCCTCCGTCACCAGTATGTTGCGCCGTCTAGCCGACCTGAATCTGGTCAATTACGAAAAGCATTATGGCGTCACCCTGACGGAGAGCGGCGAAAAAATCGCCCTGGAGGTGCTGCGCCACCACCGCCTGTTGGAGCTTTACCTGATGGAAGCGCTGGGCTTCGGCTGGGATGAGGTTCACGAGCAGGCAGATTTGCTGGAACACGTGATCAGCGAAAAATTGGAGGAGCGCATCGCCGCCGCTCTGGGCCATCCGACGCTGGACCCGCATGGCGACCCGATCCCGGCAAAAGATGGCAGCATGGTGGTGCAGGAGACTCAGCCGTTAACCGCATCGGCCCTGGGCGAAACGGTGCAAGTCACCCGGATTGTGGACGATGCCAATAGTGAAATGCTGCGCCATCTGGCTGATTTAGGCTTGAAGCCGGGGGTGACGGTGCAGGTAACGGCCGTTGCGCCCTTTGAAGGCCCGCTCACCATCGAAGTAGATGGGCAGGTACAGCTCGTCGGCCACAAAGTTGCCTGCGCCGTCTTGGTCTCTTGCCCCTAATCGCTTCACCGCACACTGGCACAATGATGACCCCTCCCACGCTGACCGATGACACCTTCCCCCAGTCTTCTGATCTATTTGCCGGTCGGGACGACCTGTTTAACTGGCTGGCTGAGCATCTGGCGCGGGGCGCGTCTCGCCCGCTGCTGATCACTGGTCCGGCGCGGATTGGCAAAACGGCCGTTCTCCAGCAAATTCAAAACGGCCGTTTAGGGCCAGCCTTCCTCCCCATTTACCTCGATTTTACCCGGTTACAGCGTGGCAGCCTGAGCATCTTCCTCTATGATCTGGCGCAAACGGCCGTTGCCCAACTCAACGATGCGGGCATCCTCCTGCCAGAGCCGAACCAGCCCGACTTCGTTGTCAATCCGCACAAAGCGTTCCAAGAGCAGCTTCTTCGGCCCACGCTGGCCCGCTTAGAAGGGCGCAAATTGCTTCTGCTCGGCGACAATCTCGACGTTCTGCTCGACGAGATGTCCCGGAAGGCCTCCGCCAGTTTCAGCTTTGAGAGTATCTATGGCCTGTTCCACGATCAGGCCAACGTCTGCACCCTCTTCACCCTCACCCAACCAGACGCCAACGGGCAAATGAGAGATCTCGCCCCCTTCGCCGCGATACTCAAATGGGAATTAGGCCCACTTACCCCGGACGAAGCAGCCGCCTATCTGCGTTGGCCCACGCCGGTCACGATGGTCAAAGACGTCACCGACTATATTTATCAGGTAAGCGGCGGTCGGCCGGATGACTTGAAACAGCTTCGCGCCCTCTTGCTCGACTGGAAAGCGCGTTACAACGTTCGCCGTCTCACAGTGGCCGACGTAGCCGCCGCCCGTGCAAACGCAGGGGCAACGGCCGTTGCCCGGCAAACCCCGGAACCCTTCCTCATCACCCGCCCCGCCCCGCCGGAACGGGCCGACTACCGCTCTCCATACCGGGTTGCCTCTATGGGGCGCGGGGTGTTGCTGTCAGGCAGCGCGATGATTTTGTTGGCCGTCGCTCTCCTGGCTTCGGCCATCTTATTCCAGGCGCAAGCCGGGTCGCTCAACGGCAGCCCGACGCCGCCAGGAGTGGCGGAAACGGCCGTTTACCTCACTTCCGAAGCGCTGGCCGCTGCCATCATCGCCCAAACGCCAACCCTCACGCCGCTTCCCAGCCCGACAAACACGGCCGCGCCCACAGAGACGCCCTCCCCCAGCCCGACGGCCACCGCCACTTCCACGCCTCGCCCCACCCGGACGCCCACGCCGGAGAGCTTGCCGGAAACGCGCCTCCGCGAAGCGGACACCATGCCCATGCGCCTCATCCCCGCCGGGTCGTTCATGATGGGAGCCGGGCCGGATGATTCCTGGGCGGCATCGGATGAACGGCCGGTGCATCCCGTCACCCTCAACGATTTTTACCTGGACCAATACGAGGTCAGCGTGGCTCAATACGCCGCCTTTCTCAACCGCTTAGGAACCTACCGCCAGGCGTGTAACGGCTTCGATTGCGCCATGCCGCGCCAGCGCGTTGGCGTCACCAGCTACCTCCTTGAAGAAGAGATGGGCACAAATTCCGTGCTGTATACCCCGCTCACCGGTTTCGGCAATTACCCGGCCAACTTCATCAGCTGGCACGGGGCCGTTGCCTACTGCGAGGCGATGGGTGGGCGACTGCCCACCGAAGCGGAGTGGGAATATGCCGCGCGCGGCAGCGACGGCCGGACGTATCCCTGGGGCAACGAAGCGCCCACCGAACTACGCGCCGTCTTCAACAGCAGCAGTTTCGACAACTTGAAGCCGGTCAACGCTCTGCCGGGTGGGCAAAGCCCCTTTGGTATCTTCGGCATGGCCGGAGGCGTTTGGGAATGGGTGGCCGACTGGTACGACGAGAATTACTACGCCAGCAGCCCGGAACTCAACCCTACCGGGCCAGAACGAGGCATCACCCGCTCCATTCGCGGCGGCGCCTGGCCGCTCAACAACGAAGCGGATCGAATTCGTTCGGCTAACCGCAGCGCCGCGCCGCCGGAGACCACCAGCGCCAGCATTGGCTTTCGCTGCGCCCAAGACCCCTAAGCCGGTGGTTGGCGGCCCATCGTCAGCGATGACCATTATCTCATGACATTTGTCACCTATTCTGTATGACATTCCTCATCCGGTGAGACAGCTCCCCTCATTTATAATGAAATTATCCTGGGGTTAAAAGCTCAGGATGCTGAGGAAGCTCCAAGAAATTGGCAAGCACCCTACCAACAACATCTACCACCACCTTTAATTGGCCTCGACCATAGATAAATATTTATCTTGAGGCAATTAAAAAAGTAGATGTTAAGCATCTGAAAAAGCTAAACTTTTCGTTTCACAAATCAACCCTTTTGCCCAAGAAGCGGTTGAGGTTGGAAAAACCGACAAGGAAAGCAAGTAAGATGCAGCAATGAATCTTGATCACCAGACATCAAGCCTGACGGTATCGGGTCTTGAGGTGAACAGAATCATGAAGCAGGCAGGGAGCGCTTAAAGGTTACTTGGGGCTCCTCTTTTTTTTGCCTCTGGGGAAAAAGACCCTAAGGGTTGCTGCCAACCCTTAGGGTCCTGGGTCGGTTTGTTTACGCCAGGTTCCGTTTCGCCAGATCTACGCCAGGTCGCAGTTCCTTTTCGTAGTTGATGAATTGCCGTTTGACATACATGCCCGCTTTCTCATACAGCCGGGTGGCTCCGGTCAGGCTGTCGGCGTCTACGCCTAGCCCGACGGAATGCTGACCGAGGCGATACAGCTCGCGGAACGAGTGACGCAGTAAGGCTTCGGCGATGCCGCGCCGGCGCCAGGAGCGGCGCACGCCGAGAGTGTCTACCCAACCCATTTGGGGGTCTTCGTGCGCTTTCAAGCGGCAGAGGGAGACGCCAGCGACTTCATCACCATCCAGAGCCAGATACCACAGCGCCGGATCATAGCCGGGGTCTTTCTCCAGCCATTTTTGCCAGTGGCGCAGCATCTCTTCTACTGGCTGCTCGACGTGGCCCCAATGGTCTTTGAAGGCGTCGTCGCTGGCCAGGAGAACGGCCGTTTGGTTGCCCCATTCGGCCAGGGTGGTGATGCGGATGTCGGGTGGGAAAACGGCCGTTTCCGGCTCCTCAGCCAGATCAATCACCATCGTCCAAAAGGAGCGTGTGGGGATCATGCCATAGCCGGACAACAGCGCCTGCGATGGCCCATGGGTACTCATGTGGCCGCAGCGCATCGCCACCCGCGCCTCCGGCGGAACCCGGTCGAAGACCTGACGCGCCCGTTCTTCCGCCCAATTGAGCAGGAACGTGCCCAGACCCAACCCTTCAAACGCCGGGTGGATTCGCCCCCAGACCCAGGGAAAGACGGGGACGGCGTTGACATCCCATACTTCGACGTAGCCAACCAACTGACCATCCGGGGCAAAAACAGCCCGCGTAGAGCGGTTCAGGTCAAAATCTTCCATCTCCCATTCCGCGCTGATTTCCTCGGTGTTGTACGTCTCCCGGCCCATTTGCACCAGAGAGCAGGCGTTGAAGAGAGCAACGGCCGTTTCCAAATCTTCCATCGTCACCGGACGCGCGGTGAAACCGGCCGGTAAGGCCACAGTATGTTCTTGTTCTATCGCTAACATGTTCAAATTCTCCATCAAACTATCACGCCCAGTTGGGCCAAAGCGGCCGGCACATCTACCTCCGGCCGAAAGTGAACTGTCTTCATGCCCAGCTTGTCGGCTGCGGCAATGTTGTGGGCAAAATCGTCAATGAATACCGTCTCCTCCGGCTTGCGCCCCAAGCGGTTTAGGGTGCGCCGATAAATCTCCGGGTCTGGTTTCATCACCTTCTCCTCCGCAGAGCCAACGATCAGGTCGAAGGCGTCGGCGATCTGAAAACGATTGGTCAGCGCAGCGCGTAACCCTTCGGTGGCATTGCTGATGATGGCCGTCTGGTAGCGTGGGCGCAGCTGACGAATGTAGGCCACCAGGTCTGTGTCCAAAACGTCCCCGGCCCAAAAATCGTGCCGGAACGCCGTGAGCGCCGCCTCGTCCAGCCCTAGTCGCTGCCCAATCCAGGCCCAATGCGCCTCGTCGCCAATCGCGCCGCTCTGCGCTTTGGTCCCCATCTCGCCAGCAAAGACAATTGCCTCTGATTCGCCGGGAGCCAGACCAAGCCGCGCTTCCCAATCGCGCCGTTTCTGCTGGCTTTCTGTGCGCACCAGCACGCCGCCTACGTCAAAAATTACTGCTTTTATCATCATCTTAACTCCTCATAAATGGCGGACAAAGGCACTGCTTTTGCCCGCAGACAACAAAAAAAGGGCGTTCAGGGAAAACCCTGCGCCCTTTTTTACCGGGCCGGATGGTTCGCATCCGGGTTGCAGAAAATAAAAAAGGCCGCAGGCATTGGCTGCGCTGCGGCCGGTTTGCGTTATGTAAAGCTACCGGTCTGCAAGCGCACCGCGCAAAGCTGGTTTAACCAACCCTGTTGCTTCGATACGGAATAAGCGATTTGCTTGCTTGTCCACCGGTTCATTCTCCGACAATCAATTTACATCATGCTGATAGCGCCTGCCGTGCTAAAATGGCGCAGTAGAACTTTAGCACAACGGCGCTGGCTGCGTCAAGGTCAGGCAGAAATTTGCAGTAATTCTCAATTTGGACTTGGTACTGGCGTCCTTCTACCCTGTTCACGCGCAATTGTCATGCTGAGCGAAGCGAAGCATCCCTACGGCCCCGGATTTTCCAGGAGAACGGGATGCTTCGGAGGACCTCAGCATGACACCTCTCTTGTTAAATTGAGAATTGCTGTGAAATTTGCCGCTTCCGTAGAATTTGCCGATAGTTGAACTTCTGTTATAATCCTCAGGCTGTCTACGGGCAGCTTCCCAACTGAGTGGGCAAATTTTTACATCTTACACATACTCGGACTGAGGCGGGTGTGCTTGCAGTTTGCTGACGTGGTGGACAACGGCCGTTTGGCCCCCCCGAAAACCACAACAGGCAGACAGGCCATGCAGGTTCCGCCGCAGGATGATGGGTATGGAAGAAAAACACAGAAAAAGGAGAATACCCCAATGGCCGTTGTTTCTATGAAGGCGCTTCTGGAGACTGGCGTTCACTTTGGTCACCGCACCCGGCGGTGGAATCCCAAGATGAAGCCCTACATCTTCACCGAGCGCAATGGCATCCATATTTTAGATTTACAGCAGACGATTGTCCTGATCGAAGAGGCGTATAACGTCGTGCGGGACACAGTCGCCAATGGTGGACAGGTCTTGTTCGTCGGCACAAAGCGACAGGCGCAAGACACCATCGCTCAAGAGGCGGCGCGGGGGCAGCAGCCCTACGTGAATGATCGCTGGTTGGGTGGCACGCTCACCAACTGGCAGACCATCAGCCAGCGCATCACCTATCTGAACAAGCTGGAAGCGCGCCGGGACGCCGGTGAATTAGACCTGCTGAAGAAGCGGGAACGCCTCCGGTTGGAGCGCGAAATTGAAAAGCTCAACCTGCGCCTGGGCGGTATCCGCAAGATGAAGGGGCTGCCGGCCGTGATGTTTGTGATAGACGTCTCGCACGAAGAGACGGCCATCCGCGAGGCCAACATCCTGAAAATCCCGGTGATCGGCGTGGTAGATACCAACTGCAATCCCGACCCAGTTGATTACGTCATCCCCTCCAACGATGATGCCATCCGGGCGATCAAACTCCTGGTGGGTAAGATGGCGGATGCGGCTCTGGAAGGGCGCGCCATGCGCAAAGACACCCTGGATGAGGAAGTCACCGATTTCGACAGCTACAGCTATCGGGAAGATTACGATGGCGTCGAAGACGTGGACGACGAGATTTTGTTGGGCGCATCTACCCTGGCGAAGATCCGCGGCGCGGAAGAAGATGCTGAGGATTCCGACGCAGAGGAAGATGATTCCGCTGGCGATCTGAAAGAGATTGACGTAGACGTAGACGTAGACGAAGAAAGCGAATAAACAAGAAAACCCGCCCGGACCCTTCAGATGTTCGGGCGGGTGTTTGCACTTAGGAGATAGAGTTTAACGATGACGATTACTGCACAAATGGTGAAAGAATTGCGCGAAGCGACGGGCGCTGGCGTTTTGGAAGCCAAGAAAGCGCTGGAAGCGCACAATGGCGATTTCGACAAAGCGGCCGATTTGCTGCGGGAGAAAGGGGCGGCGCGGGCGGCCAAGCGGTCCGATCGGGCGGCGAACGAAGGGATTGTGGAGCTGTATGCCCATCCCGGTAACCGCGTTGGCGTAATTTTGGAGCTGAACTGCGAGACGGATTTTGTGGCGCGTAACGATCAGTTCCGCGAACTGGCCCACGAGTTGGCGCTGCACGTGGCGGCGATGAGTCCGCGCTATCTGGCGGCTGAAGATGTGCCGCAGGATGAGTTGAACCGCGAGTTGGACGTTTTGCGGAATCAGGCGTTGGCTGAGGGTAAACCGGAAGCGATTGTAGAAAAGATTGTCAACGGCCGTTTGCAAAAATTCTACGAAGAGTTCTGCCTCATGGAACAACCCTTCGTTAAAGACGACAGCGTCAAAATCAAAGACATGGTGACGGAGGCCATCCGCACCACCGGCGAAAATATCCGTATTCGCCGCTTTGCCCGCTACGAATTGGGCGAGGCGCTTTAAGATAGCGAAAGGGCGTTCAATCGAACGCCCTTTCGCTATCTTACCTCCTCTGAAACCTGTCAGGTCTGAGCAAAAAACCATGAGCGAACCAATTTATAAAAGAATTGTCCT
>CAYONK010000211.1:0-7615 GCA_964405285.1 uncultured Ardenticatenaceae bacterium | reverse complement strand
CGTTACCCTGAAACATGGCTGGGACGGCGGCTGGTTCCTGCGCGCCTATGACGATTTTGGCGCGAAGGTGGGTTCCGAAGAGTGCGCCGAGGGGCAAATTTTTATCGAACCGCAGGGGATTTGCGTGATGGCCGGGATTGGTCGGGAAACAGGAGAGGCGGCGCGGGCGTTAACGGCCGTTGAAGAACGTCTGGCTACCCCGCATGGCATCGTCCTCCACCAGCCCGCCTACACCCGGTATTACCTCAACCTGGGCGAGATCTCCTCCTACCCGCCGGGTTATAAGGAGAATGCCGGGATCTTCTGCCACACCAACCCCTGGATTATGATCGCCGAAGCGCAGTTGGGTTGTGGCGACCGCGCTTTTGATTATTACCGGCGGATTAACCCGTCGGCGCGAGAAGCGATCAGCGAAGTGCATCGCTCTGAGCCTTACGTCTACGCTCAGATGATCGCCGGGCGAGATGCGCCGACGCATGGCGAGGCGAAGAATTCCTGGCTGTCGGGCACGGCGGCCTGGAATTACGTGGCGATCACTCAGTGGATTTTGGGCATTCGCCCGACGTATGCCGGCCTGGAGATTGATCCGGTGCTGCCGCAGGATTGGTCGGGGTTAACGGCCGTTCGTCATTTCCGCGGGCTGGCGTACCACATCACGGTGGAACGGGTTGGTCCGGGCCGTGAAGCGCGTCTGACGGTGGATGGGCAGCCGGTGGTCGGGAAGGTGGTTTGCGGGGAACGTTCGCCGGTTCAGGTGCGGGTGGAAATCGGTTAGAGCAAGAGACTCTGATGGACTGGCAAAATAACTGCTAACTGCGGAAGCGCGGGGAACGCAGAGAAAATCTCCGCATCCCCGCGCTCTCCGCGGTAAAACTCTGAGATTTATCCTTCGCTGTTCTCTTTCAACCAGTCGAGCAGGTCGCCCATCCGGCAAAAGGCCAGGGCTGTCACCGTGTCCGCGCCGCCGTAATAGATGGAGATCCGGCCGGTTGGCTCGTCGTACAGCGCGGCGCAGGGGAAGGCCACGTTCGGCACGTCGCCGACGCATTCATAGAGCGTTTGCGGGGCCAGCAGATAGGGCGCGCCGCGGCGGATCACCTTCCACGGCTGGTCCAGGTCTAGCAGGGCGGCGCCAAAGGCGTAGACAAAGCCGTTGCACGAGGTCAGCACGCCGTGATAGATCAGCAGCCAACCTTCCGGCGTCTCGATGGGGATGGGGCCGGCGCCGATTTTGGTGCTTTCCCAGCCGCCTCTGGTTCCCATGACGTAGCGGTGTTCACCCCAGTAGACCATCTCTTTGCTCTGGCTGAGGTAGATGTCGCCAAAGGGGGTGTGGCCGTTGTCCGATGGCCGGTTGAGCATGACGTATTTGCCGTTGATCCGCCGGGGGAAGAGGACGCCGTTGCGGTTGAAGGGCAGTAGGGCATTCTCTAAAAAGTGGAAGGTTTCAAAGTCGTTGGTGTAGCCCACGCCGATGGTCGGGCCGTGATAGCCGTTACACCAGGTGACCCAGTAGCGGTCTTCGATCCAGACGACGCGGGGGTCGTAGCGGTATTGAAAACGGCCGATTTCCGGATCGGGGCATTGCCAATCAATCGGATCGTTGTCCAGCCGCCAGGTGAAGCCGTCGTCGCTGAAGCCGCGATGCAGGTTCATCTCCCGCTTTTTGTTGTCGCAGCGAAAGACCCCGGCGAATTTGCCGTTGAAGGGCACGGCGGCGCTGTTGAAGATGGAATTGGACGATGGGATCAAGTCGCGGGGGATGATCGGGTTGGCGCTGTAACGCCAGATGACGTCGGTGGAGGAAAACGGCCGTTCTTCCCACGGTATATTCGGAAGATGGTTCATCGGTTGTTGATTCATGATTTATCCTTTTTGGTTGCTTCGTTTCTTGGTTTCTCTATAATGTCTCAAAAGCGGCGTGGTCGCTTCACAAGTCACAATTTATCATATCCGTGTCACAATTTCCCCAGGAGACTTTAGAAGTGTGGCGCATCATTGCGAATGAAGCGCGAGAGCGAGGTGAATGATTTAGTAACCTCTCGCTCTCGCGCTTGCTTCCCCAGGAGGTACAGGTATGGCAGCGCAATTGATTGTTAATTCAGACGACTACGGCCGTTCTAGCAACGTCTCTCGCGGTATCCGCGAGGCCCATGTGCGGGGCATCGTCAGCTCCACCACCTGCATGATGAACTTCGACAACGTGGTGGATGACCTGGCCCTGGCCTTGCAAGAGACGCCGGACCTGGGGTTGGGGGTGCATCTGGTGTTGACGGCGGGACGGCCGTTGCTCCCCGCCCGCCAACTCCCCAGCCTCACCTCCGACGGCGGCAGCTTCCACAAACTGCCCCAACTCATGGAGCGGTTGGCCGACGTAAACCCCGTCGAAGCTCAGGCGGAATGGCGGGCGCAAATCGAGCGTTTTATCCGGGTGACGGGGCGCAAACCGACCCATCTCGATTCCCACCACCACTCTTCTTACTTTAGCGAAGGGCTGTTCCGCGCCATGCTGGAATTGGCCCAGGACTATCAGTGCGCCATCCGGCCAATGACAGTCCAGGGAGATGGGGACGAAATGGCCGGGCTGCCGCCGGGAGTGGTCGCCCACGCCCGCGAATACGCACCCCGCTTGCTGGCCGAATTCGCTCCGCCCCGCGCCGATGGTTTTTATGCCTCGTTCTACGATGAGTTGGCGACCCAAGAAGAGCTGCTGCGCATCCTCCACAGCCTGCCGGCCGAAGGGGTTTATGAGTTAATGTGCCATCCCGGCTACAGCGACCCCGCGCTGGAAGCCAGCACCGTCTACGCTCGGCAGCGGGAACAAGAGCTGTCTGTGCTGACGCACGAGACCATCAGCCAGGCCCTTGCTGAACGGGGTATCCGGCTGACGACCTATGCGACGGTAGGGCGAAGACCATAAATTGTGTTCCGTGTTCCGTGTTCCGTGTTCCGTATTCCGTCTACGGGTCACGGGTCACGGGTCACGGAGTGCCGCTGTCCAGGGCGCGTTGCAGCCGTTCGCGTGCGTCGGTGTCCAGAGTTGTCTCTACGATGTTGCCCTGGAACTGACGGAATACGTCGCGTACCAGGCCATCGCGCCGGGCATAGCCCAGCAGGAAGAGGGCCGTCTCTCCATGCGCCAGACCGTCGGCGATGGATTGAATGGTGCCCTCGTCTATACCCAGGTCCAGGCGTTTGCCGATCAGCCGCCCGACAACCGCGCCTCCGGCCATGCCCAAGATTGGCCCGCCGAGCAGCAGCCCAACCAATGCGCCTAATAACGCGCCTTTGCCCATACCGGCCAGCGCTTCCCGATGGACCTTTTCATCAATCTCGAACTGGCCTCCGGCATTTTTGGTCACAAAGACCGCATCCTGCAGATTGACCAGATCCTTCTCGTGCAAAGCGACCAGCGCCTCGTACATACCCCGCGCCTGGGCTGCATCAGCGAAGGTCACAACGACGAGCTGGCTGGCCTGCTCTTCGTTCAGTGAGGCCGCGCTGCCCGGCCCGCGAACCGCCTGATCAGATAATCCAATTGGCATGTGTCTTCCTCCGTAGGTTTGTGCAAAACTGCTATTGCAGACTGGCAATCTCTAATCTCCAGTCTCCACTTCAACATACCGGCAGCCGCCCCAGGGAAATTCAGGGAAACGGCCGTTTGGCGGGTGCGCCGAATTTAAAGCCGCTGTTTGATCCATTCTGTGGCAATCGGAACATAATCAAGCGGCAGACTGTGGCCGCTGGCAAAAGAAACAAATCGTTTGTCGGCCATCGGCAACTGCTGGAACAGCCATTGTGAATCTTCCAGAGGGGTATATTCATCTTGTTCGCCAACGAGATGCAGCAGCGGTACGCTTTGTAAATGATGCAGGTTGTTGTATGGTGCATATTCGTCCGGTTCAGTTCTGTCTACAGGAGGCACGCACATCACCATCGCTTTAAAGTTTACGCCCCTGTTTGCCAGCCAGAAGCCGAACAAACCACCCAGGCTATAGCTTAAGAAGCCGATTCTTTTTTGGTCAAACGTTTCCGATTTCACATAGTCGTTCAAAATTGTCGTGATAAGGGTGCGGCTGCCATGAAAAAATTCCTCCCATGCCTGATTCGCCAGCGTGTCATAATCAAGGGATGGGCTGGTTTGGTTTTCTCCATGGCCGTATAAATCAGGGACAATAATGGCAACCCCATTATCGGCCAGCAGCTTGACCAGATTGCCCCCTTTTGTATAGGCATCCATTTCAAACCACTCTTCTTTGCTGCTGGTGTAGCCATGCAAGGCAATGAGGCAGGGAAAAGGTTCGCTTGCCTGGGCGGGTAAGAGCGTGAGAAAGGGGATCGCTTCCCTGGACTCATTAAAAGCCGCGAGCTTTAAAAGTCGGTGAGATTGCCATTGTGTCTGTGAGAGGACTTGCATGCTGTTTTTGCCTGGTTGGGTACAGGTTGCAGGTTACAGGTGGCGTATACCAGAGCGCCTTGTAACCTGTAACTTGCAACTTGCCACTCCATAATAATGCAGGTTTAAGGTTTTGCCGGGTATGTGCCTAAGACAACTTCTACCCGGTTCATTGCTGCCAGTTTCACCGCAGGGATCAGGCTGTCTTCCATCTCTTCCCCATTCAACGTCAGGGAACGCACGCCACGGCAGACACCTTCCGGATTCTTCACCTCAATCTCAATCAATTGGCCCCGAAAGCGGCGCGTAGCGCGAAAGCCTGGCCAATCGCTGGGAATACAGGGGTCAATACGCAAGCCATCCACCTCTGGGCGCAGCCCCAGGATATATTGCGTGGCGCTGTAATAAGCCCAGGCCGCCGCGCCGGTGAGCCAGGACGTGCGGGTGTTGCCGGGGCGAGGGGAATAGACCGAATAGGTCGTTTGCCCCTGGACGTAAGGTTCCATCTGGCGAATTTCGGCGCGGTCGTTGTAGGCAGCGGGCATCGCGGCGCGGTAATACTCATAAGCCCGGTCGCCATGCCCCAATAAGCATTCGGCCATGACTCCCCAGCCCTGGGTATGGTTGAAGATGCCTGCGTTTTCTTTGATACCGGGGTTGAACACGACCGCCCGCATCACCTCGATGGAAGTTTTAACCAATGGCGGGGCGCACAGCATCAGGCCATAGGGCGTAGCCAGCTTATCGTAAACTGTCTGCATACAGCGTTCGGCCTGGTCCGGGGTGGCCGCGCCGCTGATGACCGCCCAGACCTGCGTATTCAGGTAAACCTGCCCTTCTTCATACTGTTTGGTGCCGTAAACGGTGCCATCGTCGGCGATAGCCCAGATGAACCAGTCGCCGTCCCAGGCGTTGGCCTGAATGGCGGCGTCGAGTTGGTCGCGTTGGGCCAGCGCCCAGGCTGCTTCGGCCGGCTGGCCCAGCCGCTCGGCGATCTCGGAGTAGGTGGTGAGGCCGAGGCGCAGTTGGAAAGCGACAAAGAGACTTTCGCCATAGTAGCCCAGGCGCAGGCAGTCGTTCCAGTCGGCAGAAAGACCACATGGCAGGTTATAACGGCCGTTGCGCTCCAAATTGAACTCCAGCGCGCGGCGTAAATGGCCGAAGACGGTATCCTCCCCGGTGTCCGCGTAAGGCAGCACTTTGTGATAGAAATCAAGGTCGCCCGTCTCAGCGACAAAAGCGGGTACAGCGTTAAAAAACCAGAGACAGTCGTCAGAACGATACTCCTCTAAAGCAGGCGGCGATTCATGGCCGGGGCGATGGGTGAAGGGTTGGATGATAGGGATCGCGCCCCCATTAGCCAATTGGCCGGTGAGCAGCAATTCCAGCCGCGCCTGGGCTTCGGCGGGGATGGCGGCGGCGACCCCCAAAATATCTTGCACCGAATCGCGGAAGCCCAGTCCGTCCCGCTCGCCGTTGTAGACCAGGCTGGCCGCCCGTGACCAGGCGAAGGTGATCAGGCAATTGTACAATCCCCAGACGTTGATCGTGTGATTGAGCGCTTCGTCAGGCGTCTCTACCGTCAGGCTGCCCAACTTGTTGTGCCAATGCTCCTTTAGCTGTTGCAGCTCGCTCTCTGCCCGCGCCAACGAGCCAAATTCAGCCTGGGCGCGCTGGCCGGACACCCGCGCATCGCCGATGCCTAACATGATCAGCAGTTCCCGACTTTCGCCGGGTTGCAACGTGAGCGTGCTTTGCAAGACGCCACAGGCGTTGTCGCCATAGGCGTGGCTGTTGGTGCATTGGCCTTGCTCCACGGCCAGAGGGTTGTGGTAGCTGCGATAAGGGCCGAGGAATGCCTCGCGGCTGGTGTCGTAACCGGCGAGCGGCGCGCCGACGAGAGCCATCCAGCTTTGCATCACGTCATCATCCGCCTGAACGCTGCCCGGTTCCGGGGTGAGGTTGTCGTGGATGGCAAGACGCAGCCGCCCATCGTTCAATTCCCCTTTGACGATGAAGAGCGAGTATTGCAGGTTAACCTGATCCTGCTGGGTGTTCCATTGATTGGTGAATTCGCAGTAGGAAAAGGTCGAAAGATGGCGTGGCCGGTCACTTTCGTTGCTCAGTTTAAGCCGCCAGTACTCAAAATTTTGGCCTAAGGGCACGAAGTACGTGGCTTCGCTGCGGATACCGGCATAGTGGCTGGTGATGATGGTGTAAGCGGTGCCGTGGCGGCAGGTTGAGCTGTATTGCTCCAGGGATTTGCCCACTGGCTGCCAGGAGGCGGACCAGTAATCGCCGCTGTCGTTATCGCGCAGATAAAAGTAGCGGCCCGGCTGATCCATGGGTACGCTGTTAAAACGCAGACGTAGAAAACGGCCGCGTGCGCCCGATTTATAAAAGCCATACCCACCGGCGTTGTTGGTGATGATGGCTCCGTATTCGGTGGAGCCAAGATAGTTGCTCCATGATTGGGGGGTGTCCGGCCGGGTGATAACGTATTCTTTAGCGTGGTCGTCGAAGTATCCGTATTGCATGGGAAAAGTCCTTTTGTTGGGTGGTTCGGTCAACTGTACCGGTGCAGTTGTCTCGGGCTAACTCATTCTTGCCCTCGCACTACCGCGTCAATGGCCCGCAGCAGCGAGAGTTCGCCCTGGGCGTCGTGTTCCAGAGTCCAGAACATGATGCCGCCCGCCTGTTCCAGCGCCAGCCGCGTTTTGGACTGGACGGTGGGGATGCCGTTGTAGACGTTGGTCACGCCATTCCATTCAATGGCGTCGGCGTAGGCGGCAGCCGGGTCCGCTTCGACAATGCGACGGTAAAGGGCTTCGCTGGGGCGAGAGTAGAAGGGGAGGCCCATCACCATTTTCTCCGGTGGCAGGCCACGACCCTGCCAATACGCTAATCCGGCCTGGAATTGGGCCATACTGGCGTGGTCGGGGCCGTCGTAGGTCATGACGTTGATGAAGTCGAAGAGGGGGAAGGTTTCGTTGAGTACCCCTTCGCCGTTTGCGCCATAGGCGACAACGGCCGTTGTCAGCAATTTATCCGGCATCGCCCGGCGCAGGTCACCGATCAGCGCCACAAAATGTTCCGCCTGCTCGCCCGGCTGCGGGTACTCCCAATCCACGTCCGCCCCATCCAGATTAAACTCCTCGACGAAGGCGGTGAGGTTTTGCACGAAGGCGGCGCGGCTGGCCGGATCGGCCGCCAGCGCCG
>CAYONK010000210.1:0-7617 GCA_964405285.1 uncultured Ardenticatenaceae bacterium | reverse complement strand
CCGCTTCTCCACGCGGCGTATACACCTGAATCTGCTTTCGGAAAACATCCTCCACCACCCCTTTTACCCCGGCGGCGGGATTCTGCGGCTCCAGATTGATGTTCTCGTTGATATTTTCAAAGAACGCCTCAATCCTATCGGCGATCCCTTTGGACCAAAGCGGCGTACCGGCATATAGCCAACGCGCCAGCACCCCAATCTCCGACACCTTATCCATCGCCACTGTGCGAATGCGCAGCTTTACCTGCTGACCATGCGAATGGACCAGGGTTGTGTGCAACGAACGGTAGAGATTGTCGCGCGGCATCGCAATGTAATCATCAAACGTACCCGGAACCGGCCGCCATAGTTGGTGCAGGTGGCCTAACGCCAGGTAACATTCCTGCCATTCATTCACCAGCACCACCAGACGAATGCTGCGGTCTATGTCGTCATAAGATGTGCCGTTTTTAGCCAGGTCTTGGTACAGCGTGTAGATGTTTTCTGGGGCCAAAACCACGTTGCGCACGTCAATTTCTGCCTCAAGCAGGCAAGAAAATATCTGGCCGCTCAGCAGATTGTAGATCTCCTGATGCGCCCGGTATAACTCCTCGCGGCGTCGCTTGATCGTGTGATACGCCTTGTTAGACAGCACCTCCAACGAAAGTGACTCCAACTCATTCTTCAAATTCCACAAGCCAAGACGATTGGCCAGCGGGGCGTAAACGGCCAGGGTTTCTTCCGCTTTCTGCCGCTGCTTAAACAGCGGCAACCCCTTAATGGTGCGCATGTTGTGCAGCCGGTCAAACAGCTTAATGATGACAGTCCGCACATCTTCTGTCATGGCAGAGAAGAGTTTGTGCAGGCTTTTGTCCTTCAACTCATCCGGTGGCAGGCTTTTGCCTTTAGCCACGCCTTCGGTGACATCCTTGAGTTTGGTGACGCCATCAACCAGCCGGGCCACTTCCGGGCTGAAATCTGCTTCGATTTCCTCGATAGATACCCGCGTATCTTCGGCGATGTCGTGCAAAAGCGCCGCCTCCAGAGCCGCGGCGTCGAGATGATATTCAGACAGGTAATAGGCGACGGTGAGTGGGTGGGTAAAAAAAAGCTCGCCGGTCTTACGGCGTTGATCTCCGTGTTCCCGGCGAGCCAGTTCGTACGCTTTTTGGACGCGCAAACAGTCTTCTACACTAAGGTAAGTGTTGATCTTGTCAAAAAACTTTGTTGCGTCAGCGGTCGTTTTATCCGTTTGAAGCAGCATAGCCCCGTATAATAGTCGAATTTTGGCAAAAATAAAACTATTCCGGGGCCTCTTTTGCTCCCTTCTTAAAATCTACGAAGCGGTAGCCAACGCCGCGTTCGGTGAGGATGTATTTCGGTTGGTTGAGATCTTCCTCGATTTTCTTGCGCAGGTAATTGATGTAAAGCCGGAGATAATGGGTTTCATCGCGGTATTCGTAGCCCCAGACTTTCGCCAGAAGGGTTTCATGGGGGATAACCCAACCGGCGTTTTGGACCAGTTGGCTCAGGAGACGATACTCGGTCGGGCGGAGGTCCACCCGCTCGCCATTGACGATGACCTGATGGCGGTTGAAATCTATGGAGAGGCGATCGTCAATTCTGAGAATGGTGCGGGGTTGGGCGGCCGGCCATTCGGCGCGGCGCAGCACAGCGTTCACCCGGCTGTTTAGCTCGCGCGGACTGAACGGTTTGGTGATGTAGTCGTCCGCGCCCAGGCCAAGCCCCTGGATTTTGTCTTCTTCGTCGCTTTTGACAGTCAGGAGGATGACGGGCACGGTGGAGATTTCGCGCAGCAGGCGCAGGGTCTCAAACCCGTCCATCTCTGGCATCATCACGTCCATAATCACCAGGTCCGGGGAGAAGCGGCGAATCTGTTCGAGGGCGCGAAGGCCATTTTCGGCTTCGATGACCTGGTAGCCCTCCAATTCCATATTCATCCGAATGAAGCGGCGCATTCGCGCTTCATCGTCAACGATAAGGACCATCCGGGTGGCACTTTGGTCGAGGGAAGAAGGAATTTGTTCGAGCATTATTCGCGTACAAAGCCAAATACCTCGCCAACGTCGGCCGAGGGCATGATCTGAATGAAATTAATCCGGTGGATAGGGTAGATGACAGAGTTGACGTCTTCGTCCAGATAATGGATTTCGGTGCCGTCGCGGCGGCGCGGGTTGTGGATGAAAACAAGGGCGTCCTGGGGGTGCGGGAGCGCTTCTACTTCACAGACTATCGGGTCTTCGTTTGCAACGTGAACGATTACGGAAATCATTTTTTCTCACCTGAAGGTCGTCCGGCGGTGGGCCAAACGGCCGTTTCTCACTCAAAAAATACGTGTACCAATAAATCACCAAAGCGGAGTTCGTCACCGCTGCGCAGGGAAAACGGCCGTTGCACCGGCAGGCGAGAATTATTCAACAACGTACCATTCGTACTGCCCAGGTCCGACACAACCAGCCCATAATTTGACCATTGAATGGCGGCATGAATCCGCGAGACACCCAATTCAGCCCCATCCTCCTCACTCAAATCCAGATCAGGCTGCGTGTCGCTCTCCTTGCCGCTGCGCCCGATGATAATCTGCTCGTGCAAATCCATCACCCGGCGGCCCCGCTTGTGAGGGATCATAAACGTGATACGCTTTCCCGCCATCAGCGGCTCCACCCGGCAATCGTCCGGCAGCGCAGGCAGCGGGCGCGGATAATAATCAGCAAAGGGCAGCACATCCGTCGTTTCACGCGGTTCTTGCGTCAGCAGGCTGCCGCATTCGCTGCAAAACAGCGCACCCTCATATTGATAGGCGTTACACTCTTTACATTGAACCATTGTCATCCGTCGCTGCCATGCCACCTAACATGGCCCGTGTACCAAACTTCAACTTTTTACGCCCCTCCGAGGACAACGAGCCTATCGTTGTCAGGCGCTCCGTCTCGGCGTGCGCCTGTTGCGCCAGCTTCAGCTCGCCCGCTTCTAGCAAGCGCGTCGTCAGGTGGCGCAAGCGGGTGGCGGCCATTCCCACGTTACCGGCCGCCACCTCTTCCCACACCTTCTCGTTCATGCGGTACATATTGAGCAGGCGCACCGCTTTCATCAGGTCTGGCGGCGTCTCGGCTTCAGGCGGATCCGCCACTACCGTGAACTGGATATTCTTCTTTAGACTGAACGATTTGATGTTGCGAGAGGGAATGTCGGTCGTTATTTCCAGGGGGCAAGAGATGCGCGTTTCGTGGCTCTGCGGCGGCAGGGTGAATTCCAACAAAACTGAAAGCGCGCCCTTCCCTTCGATATTCCCCAGCCGGATCTCCTCAGACGCGGCGGGCACTGGCTGGGCAAACGGCAGCAATTTAAAGGCGTATTGCAGCCGCAAATTCGGCGAAGATGGGTTTGCCAGACAAACGTTGCGCGCGTGGGTGGTCCCTAAGCCCTGGATGCGCTTTTGCAGATGGCTGACGATTTGTTCCGGCTCTTCGATAAAGGCAGATTGCCCACCGGAGAAAGAGACCAGGCGATCTAATAAATCATCGTTCCATTCACTGCCCAGGCCAAACGCGGACAGGCCAATCTGCTGACCGGCCGCCCGCGAAGCGAGATCAACGCATTCAGCCTCATCGCCGTAGGTGTGGCCATCGGTTAGCAAGATGATGTGGTTGTTATATTGATTGAGCGGCATCTGGCGCAATGCCTGTAGGCCGGCCAATAAACCCTGGTATATCTCCGTCCCGCCGGAGGCGCGTATTTGCCGCACCTGGGTCAGGATGGCCTGCTTATTGCTGACGTGGGTGGGGGACAGCACCAGTTCGCCCCGGTCGCTGAAGGTGACGATGGAGATAACGTCGTCTGGGGCGAGCTTGTCCATGATGAAGCCAACGGCCGTTTTCAAAGCCGCCAGCCGTTCCCCCTGCATCGAGGTGCTGCGGTCCAAGACCAGGCAGAGGTTTAATGGGCGGCGGCGCTCCCCGGTCATCTGCGGCGGGTTTACCTCCAAAAGCAGGTAGACCACCTGCGGTGCGTTCGTCAGCGAGAGATGCGAACGGCTGGCCTGCACGTTCAGCACCAGCGGCGCCGGGCCAATTTCAGCCAACAGCGCATCATACGTCCGTCGTCGGTCCGGGTCGGCCAGAACTTCGTAAGCCTGGCGTAGCTGCCCGTACTGCGGGTCACTTTCTCGTTCCGCTCCCTCCGGGAAATGGGAGACCAATCTGGTGAAAGCGGCTTGAACAGCCTCGGCTGAGGCATTTTGCGGCAGTTCCAGAACGGCGTAATAGTTGGGTTCGCTACTCATACAGGTTGTTTATAGGTCAAACTCAACGAGAACGGCCGTTATATTGTCAAAGCCGCCCATCTCCATCGCCGCCTCAAACAGCTCGTCGGCCATCGTCTGGAGAGGCACATCCGGGCGTTCCAGAATCGCCCGCAGCTCTGCCTCCGGCACAAAGCCGGAAAGCCCGTCGCTACACAGCAACAATTTACCCGATTTCGGCAGCAGGCGCATGTACACGTCAGCTTCCACCTCTTCCGCCTGCCCCACCGCCTTCAGCAAGATGTGACCATAGCGGTAAAAGGTGGCTTCTTCGGCCGTCAGTTGGCCCACATCTTGCAGGCGTTGTACCAGAGAGTGGTCATTGGTGATTGGCTCGAAACGGCCGTTGGCCAGCAAATAAAGACGGCTGTCTCCCACATGGGCCACATGCAAACGCCGCCCAAGCACCAGGGCAATGGTCAACGTCGTACCGCTGTCCATCTCCGCATCATGCTCAAACACCGCTTTATTCGCTTTCTGCACCGCCTGCTCCAACACCTCCTGGATTGGCGGCTTCGCCTTCTGGTTGTCATCTTGCAGCAGCGGCATGTAAATGTTGGTCAGAACGTGGGCGGCGGCCGTCCGCATGGCGATGTTGCTGGCTACGTGCCCGTCCGAATGCCCGCCCATCCCATCAGCTACAATAAACAGACCGAAAGGCAGCGAAGCAAAGTGACCGCCCGCCTCCGCCACAAAAATCAGACAAGAATCCTCATTGCGGTCGCGCCTGGCCCCAACGTGGCAGCGCCTGGCTACCCGCAGGCGCGGCTCGTCCTCTTCCACCGGCTCCATAATCTTGCTGGTGATCGGGCGCGTTTTGGCTGGCTCCCCCAAATCGGAATCCAGGAAAGGCGACACGACAAAAGGCGGTGTTTCGTTCGCCTCAACCTCGTTCTCTACCGGATCGGTTTCCGCATGGGTTTCCGGTTGTGGCCGCGCTGACTCACCGTCCGGCGAGTTCAATTCCGCGCCAGACGGCGTTTCTTCGGGTTCATTTGTGTCCATGAAATTATCCATTATTTTTAAGCACCCTGCTTATCCTCTGCTTATTTGGCGGGCAGCGCATAAAGCTGATGGTTGGTCGAGCCAATATAAATCACTCCGTCTTCAATCACCGGCGACGAAATCACCGGACTGCCCGTATCAAACCGCCAGTTCAGGTTGCCGCGTTTGTTGGCGACGCTGTAGATATAGCCATCTGTGGAGCCAAAGTAAACCGCGTCTTGCCAGACGGCCGGCGAGGAATTGACCTGTCCCCCCGTTTCATAGGTCCAAAGCTGCCGGCCAGAATTTAAGTCAATCGCATATAGGTTGCCATCGGAACAGCCAATGTAGACGATCCCATCCTGGATGACCGGCGAAGAAATAATAGGACGGCGAGCGCGGAACCGCCAGACAGCCCAACCCGTGCTGGCATCCAGCGCGTAAACCGTCGCATCCATCGAACCAATGACCACAATCTCCTCAGCGAAGGCGGGCGAAGACGTGACGGCGCGGCGCGCCTGAGTCTGCCATTTGGTCTTGCCACTGGAGATTTCCAGGCCGAAGATATAACCGTTTTCCGTGCCGAAAAAGACGCGCTCTTCACCAACGTAGGGGGAGGAGCGCACCGGACCGAAGACGTTGGTTTTCCAGGCCATGCGCCCTTGTCGCACGTTGAGGGCGTAGAGATGGCCGTCATCTGAGCCGAAAAAGACGTGTTCAAACCGGGCGGAAGGGGAGGAGTAGATCGCGCCATTGGTCTCATAATGCCAGATTTTGCGCCCGGTACGCAAATCTATGGCGTACATCATTCTGTCTGAGGAACCGACGAAGGCCATCTCTTCATACACGCAGGGAGAAGCGCCAACGCCATCCGCGGTGGGGTATTTCCAGACGAAGCTGCCATCTTCTTTGTTGATGGCGTAGAGGTTGTTGTCGTAAACGCTGATGAGGACGCGGTTTTCGGTAACGGCCGCTTTCGCCCGAATTTCATCCTCGCATTTGAAGACCCATAAAGGTTGGATGGATTGGACGGCGGGGGCAGGGGATTGGCCGACGGGAAGGTTGACCGGAGCGGCGGGGGTCAACGGCGGTTGCCCCTTCCCGCGTGGCCGGTGCCCCGGCAATCAACTGCAGGGCCTCTTTCAACTCCAATGCGGTGGCGAAGCGCTCCTGCGGATCATAAGCCAGGCAGCGCATAATAATCGCTTCAAAGGCAGGCGTTACGGTCGGATTGACAGTGCGAATTGGCCGTTCGACGAAGGTGAATGGCGGCTCCAACCGGGGATCCTTGCGTGTCAGCAGGTGGTGGAGCGTCGCTCCCAGAGCATAAACGTCCCCGGCCGGCGTGGCCAAACCGCGATATTGCTCCGGCGGCGAATAGCCTTCCGTGCCGATCATCGTGCCTTTGTTGCCTCCCTCAAAAATTTTGGCGATGCCAAAGTCAATCAGCCGGATGCGGTTGTACTGATCCAGCATGACGTTAGAGGGTTTCATGTCGCGGAAAACGATGGGCTTGGGCTGTTGGCTGTGCAGGTGGCCTAGCGCATCGCATAATTGCAAGGCCCAATCCAACGCCGTCTCCTGGCTCAACGGCTCTGTCTGATCTTCCAGCCAGCGGTCGAGGTCCTTGCCCCGAATCAGGTCCAACACCAGGTAGCTGCGATCCTGCTCGGTGAAATAGTCGGAGACGGCTGGGATGGATGGGTGGTCGAGCATGGCCAACATGCTGGCCTCGCGCTCGAAAGATTGGATGGTGAGTTCGCGGATTTTAGGGTCGGGGGCGGAGATGACCATCTCTTTGATGGCGCACAGCTTGGTGACGTTGGGGAAGCGCATGTCTCGCGCCTGGTAGACAGAGCTAAATCCACCAGAGCCGAGGACGCCGACGATGCGGTAGCGATCTTGGAGCATATCGCCTGGTTGTAGCCCTACTCTCTGTGGAGCTTTTTTCTTGCGGCCTTGTTTACCTGGAAGTTGTCGGGTAGTTAGTCGCCCCATAATTTCAACGCCTTCTCGCTGATCAACGGGTTAATTATATGTGGACCCGGCTGCAATAATCAAGAAAACGGTACAATGGGGTCATACAACGGCCGTTTTCCGCCAAACCCGCTCGCCTCCTACCGCAGCCGCGTATCCGCCAATTTTCTGCGCCAGGTCCGCCTGATCAACAAAAAACGAATGGAATTGCGAGGCATAAGCTGTAATCGAGGCCAACTTCGCCTGTAAATCGGCCGGTTCGAGGGGGATGCTTTGCGGACGCCAGGTCAGGTCGTCTGGCGGCACAACGGCCAGGAGCGCCGCCTGATCCGCTACGTAGGGGTAATCTTCGTAAT
>CAYONK010000209.1:0-7642 GCA_964405285.1 uncultured Ardenticatenaceae bacterium | reverse complement strand
GTAAATTTTGTAGATGCCACCTATCAGGGGCAGCCAATTTTCGCCAGCGTCAAAATCCCGCAGGTGGAGGCATGGTATCCCAGTTGGCCGGGCGGCTACCGGGATGAAATCGGCTTCCGGGCGACGGTCCCTCCCTTTGGCGATACGGTGGTCACGGACCTGGGCGATGGGGTTGAGGTGCGCCAATTGTTCACCGAGTTCACCTATTGGCCGAACTGCATCTGCTGCTACCGCTATGAACAGATTATGCAGTTTTATGAAAACGGCCGTTTCGCTCTCGGCTTCACGTCCCATGGCCCCGGCTGCGACGACCTCTCCATCTACCGCCCCTTCTGGCGCATAGACCTGACCCTGGACGGCCGGGACGGCAGCGAAGTCTGGGCCTGGGACAGCAACCAATGGGTCGAAGTGGCGACAGAGAGCGAATTTTATCCCTTCGTGGATGACCTCTCCCCCGAAGGGGAAAAGCTAGCGACCTTCAGCGGCGATTTGCATTATCGCTGGCAGATGACCCGCACTGACCCGCTCGGTTTGGACGAGGCGCGGGTCTTCCTGGTGCAGTTCCGCGACGGCGAAGGGAATGGCCCGCTGCAAACCGGCCCCGGCGACACCTTCATCCCGCCGCGCCAATGGGTGGATGGCGAACCGCTTTCCGGCGCGGACCCGGTGCTGTGGTGGGTTCCCTTGCTCAAGACGAAGAAGATGGAGCCGCTCTGGTGTATGCCGGACCCGGAACCGGGGATTAACCAATGCGAGACGTTTCTGATCGCCCGGCCGGCCGGGGAATTGGTGCAGCCGACGGAGGAAGAGTTAGCCGCCAGACCGACGGCGACGCCAACGGCCGTTCCCGCCGACACACCCACTCCCGCCCCCACGCCCCCCCCTCGGCCTGTGTTGGGTGAAACGGCCGCAGAAGTGCTGCTCAAGTCCGGCTGCGCCTCCTGCCCCCAGATTGGCGCGATGGGCGAAGCGCACAAAGTGGGGCCAGACCTCTCCGCCATTGGCCTGCTGGCCGAGACGCGCGTCCCCGGCATGAGCGCGGAGGAGTACATCCGCCAGTCCATCCTGGAGCCAAACGCCTACATCGTGCCGGATTGCCCCAACGGCCCCTGTCTGGCCAACATCATGCCCCGCGACTATGGCGCGCGCCTCAGCCCAGAGCAAATTGACCTGATGGTCGCCTACCTGCTCACCCTGCGTGAAGAGCCAGCGCCGCCGCCGCAAATCATCGGCGAGGGCATTGCCCCCGCGCCGAAGGGCATTCCGGCCGCAAAAAGCGCCCCAGCGACCGCGCCATCCTCTTCACCGCTCCTCATGGTGCAGGTGGTGCTGGTATTTATGGTGTTTATGTTGACGCTGTTTTTGTTGTTGAAATTACCTGGTGAGGAGTAGAGACGTTGCAATACAACGTCTCTACAATGCAACGTCTCTACTCGCGGTACTTTTCGCGTAAGGCGCGCTCCACGCGGCGCTCGTCGTCGCGTTTGGCGATGTCCTGGCGTTTGTCGTGCTTCTGTTTCCCCCGCGCCAGGGCAATTTCTAATTTTGCTCGCCCCCCCTTCAGATAAAGACGAGTCGGGACGACAGTCAGGCTTTTTTGCTGTAACTGCTCCATGATCTTGTTGATTTCGCGCCGGTGGAGCAGTAATTTGCGCGGTCGCGTCGGTTCATGGTTTTCCCGGCTGCCATGAACGTAGGGGGAAATATGCGCCTCCACCAACCATAATTCGTCCTGGCGCGCTTGCACATAGCTGCGGCGCAAGTTGACCTGGTTCGCCCGGATAGATTTGATCTCGGTGCCGGTAAGGGCCAGACCAGCCTCAAATCTTTCTAGAATCTGGAAGTCGAAAGTCGCCCGTTTGTTGGTGGCGATAACTTTGATGCCGTTGGTAGGGTTGGACATAGTAGTCTTGTAGTCGAGTAGTCGAGTGGTCTAATAGTCGAGTAGTCGAGTAGTCTTGCGGTCAAGTCGTCAAATAACGGTGGCAGTTGACCATTGACAATTGACAATTGACCATTAGCACCTGACCATTGCTCAATTTCCTGTTTGCAGGTATTCGATGGCGCGTTCCAATTGGGTGTCGCCTTCGCCGCCGAGAACGAAGGTTTCCGGCGAGGGGACTTCGATGTCGGGGATAATGCCCGCTTCGCTGATGGAGTTATTGTTGGGGGTGTACCAACGGGCGATGGTGACGCGCAGGAGAGAGCCATCGGAGAGGGTGTGCAGTTGTTGCACGGACCCTTTGCCGAAGGTTGTCTCGCCGATGAGGATGGAACGGCCGTTATCCTGCAACGCCCCGGCCACAATTTCCGAAGCGCTGGCGCTGCCCGCGTTCACCAACACCACGATAGGCAATCCCTCCGCCTCGTCGCCGGAATCAGCCCGGAAAATCTCTTCCAGCCCTTTGTTGTTCCGCTCGATCAAGACCACGCTCTGTGGCAAAAAGAGGTCGGCTACTGCCACCGACTGGTCCAAGAAGCCGCCCGGATTGTCGCGTAAATCGAAGATGAGGCTTTGCGCTCCTTGCGCCTGTAGATCGCGCAGCGCCTCACGCACCTGCCGCTCAGCGTTGGCGTTAAATTCTGACAGGCGGATATACCCTATCTCGTCTGTCACCATCGCCGTTTCAATAATGGGAACCTCGAAACGAACGCGAGTGATGGTGAAGTCCAATTCCTCTTCACCGCGCAAGACGGTGAGGTTCACGACCGTGCCGCGTGGACCGCGCACTTTTAACAATACTTCGTCCAGGGTTTGGCCGATGATGGATTCGCCATCCACGGCGATAATGATGTCGCCAGCCCGGATGCCGGCCGCCTCGGCCGGCTGTCCGCTGATGGGCCGCACGATCTCAATGGAACCATCTTCCGTCTGGCGGACGAATGCGCCGATGCCCTCAACAGAGCCGCCTAAATCTTCGCGCATCCGCTGGGCGACGTTCGGTTTGACGTATTGGGTGTAGGGGTCGTTCAGGGTTTGCAGCGAGCCGCCGATGATGGCGTGCAGAAGCTCTTCTTCATCAGGAATGTCGCCGTCAAAATCGCGCTCGACACGGTTCCACACTTCGTAGAAGATGCCCAGGTCCAGGCCGGACGCGCCGGTCGGGGCAGGCGATTCCACCGGGGCAGGGGTGCTGGCTGCTTCAACAACGGCCGTTTCCACCACTTCCGGCGTCACAACCACCGTCACCATCACTTCCACTTCCCTTTCCTGCGTCACCACCACTTCTTCAGTGACAACCACTTCGCGGATCACTTCCACTTCGCGCGTCACCTCGATCAGTTCAACGGCCGTTTCCACAGTTGCATTGGTAACGGCCGTTGCCCGCCCCAAATAAAAGCTGCCAGCCATCGCTGCCACCACAAAACAAACCAAGACCAGCCCGCCCACGAGCAGCAGCGCCACCTTTACCGCCGGTTGAGATTTCGACTCGCTCATCCAATCACTCCAATATCATCATTGCAAAAATTCTATCGCCCGTTCCAACACCTCGTCACGGCCGTTTTCCAGCGCTTCCTGAGTAACTTCCACCCAAATATCCGGCTCAATGCCTTGCTGATCCAGTTGGCGGCGGCTGGGCGTAAACCAGCGCGCCGAAGTCACATGCACCGAAGAGCCGTCACTCAGGTCATAGACCAATTGCACCGACCCCTTACCAAAGGTGCGATGGTCGCCAAGCAAGGTCGCCCGCTCCCGATCCCGCAGCGCTCCGGCCACGATCTCCGAAGCGCTGGCCGTGCCGCCATTCACCAAGACCACCAAAGGCATATCCGGGGCCAACGTCTCCCTGTTAGACCTGAATTCGCGCTCCCCTTCATCCCGGCTCACCTGATACAGAACAGGGCCGGCCGTAAGAAAATGGTCGGCCACGTCTACAGCCGCGTTCAACAAACCGCCCCCATTATTCCGCAGGTCCAAGATCAACTTTTCCGCCCCCTGCGCCTGCAAATTGGTGATCGCCTCAGCCACCTCGCGGCTGCTCTCGCCGCTAAAACGAGCCAACCGGATATAGCCGATATTCCCTTCCGGCCCCACAATCCGGTAACTCACCGATGGGTCCAGGATGTCGTCCCGCGTGATAGCCAAATCCACCGGCTCCGTCTCGCCAGGATGAATCACGGTGAGGAGTACGACCGTGCCCTTTTCACCCCGGATCATATTCCGCACGTCCATCACGCTCATCTCTGGCGTGATCGTCACGCCATCCACCGCAACCAGCACGTCGCCAGAGCGCATGCCCGCTTTTTCCGCCGGATTACCGGGAATCGGCTCCAGGGTGATCGGGCCGCCTTCCTCCTGCCGGGTCAGGGTTGCGCCAATGCCGCCGAACGTGCCCTGAAGCGTCTGCCGCTCCTCGGCGCGCGCTACCGGCTCAATAAAAATAGTGTAAGGATCGTTCAGATCGGCCATCGAACCGCGAATTGCGCCATAAGTCAATTCCCGGCTGCCAGGCAATTCGCCGATAAAACTCTCCTCAATCCGGTCCCAAGCCTCCCAAAAAAGATCAAAATCAGCCTGCTGCTGCGCCAGAGCGCGATCCGGCTGCCAGCCGATAAATGCGTTGGTGAAATAGCCGGCCGAAAAGGCGCTCAGGGAGAGCAAAATCAACAAGCCTATGGTCAATAAATTTCGCGTTTTTTCAGACATAACCCAATGTTGGAGATGGGAGATCGGTGACTGGAGATCGGGAGGCTTGTGTCTCTTGTCTCCAGCCTCTTCCAGGCTCATGCTCATTAAAACAATTGACGGATTTTAACACAGGTGTTCGGTGCGGCAATCTACGCTATAATTGCCTTAACGTAATGATATGGCTACACCAGGGCAAAAATGCCGCTTTGCCTCGCCTGGCGGCCAGATCGCAGCAGTGCAGACAGGTGGCGCAGCTTGCCACCTGTGATAGAGATACCCTTCACCATGAGACTTTTGCGGTTCATCGGGCTGATAATAACCCTGATCGTCTGTTTGACGTTGCCTGGACAGCGGCAAACGGCCGTTCTCCACGCCCAAGAGCAGTCACCGACCATCGCCCAACAAGCGCAAGAGCTGTTCGACGCGATGAGCGTCGCCGAGCGGGTCGGGCAGGTTTTCCTGGTGACGTTTGTTGGCGACAGCGCGCCCAGCAACAGCGACATCGCTGATCTGATCCTCAACTATCACGTTGGCGGCGCCTTGCTGCTGGCCAACAACAATAACGTCACCGGGTTTGGCGATCCGGCAGCCGCGCCAGCCCAGGTTGCCGCGCTGGTTAACGATTTGCAGCGGCTCAATTTACTCGGCTTCAGCGCCGCGGATGAGGCAGCCCCCCTGCCCGAAGATCTATCCCTCGACGAGGGCGCGCTGCTGCCAACGGCCGTTCCCAGCCCAACCCCCACCCCGCGCAGCAACCCCATCCCCCTCTTCATCGCCACCAAGCAAGAAGGAGATGGTTCCCCTTACGATCAAATTCACAACGGCCTGACCGCCGTGCCCAACAACATGGCTATCGGAGCCACCTGGCAGCCGAACAACGCCCGCACTACCGGCCAGATCGTCGGGCGAGAGCTATCGGCCCTGGGCATCAACATGCTGCTCGGCCCCGTCCTCGATGTGCTGGAGAATCCCATCCCCTTCAGCGGCAACGATTTGGGAACCCGCGCCTTCGGCGGCAATCCCTACTGGGTGGGGCTGATGGGGCAAGCGTACACTACCGGACTGCACGAGGGGAGCAACGGCCGTTTGGCCGTCATCGCCAAACATTTTCCCGGCGCGGGCAGCAGCGACCGCCCCGTCTCCCAAGAAATCCCTACCATCCGCAAGTCGCTCGACCAACTGCTAGAGGCAGAACTGCGCCCCTTCATGGCCGTCACGGGCGGAGCGAGTGCGCCAAAAGCCGTCGTGGACGGCCTGCTCACCACCCACATCCGCTACCAGGGCTTTCAGGGCAACATCCGGGCGACTACCGCGCCGATCAGCTTCGACCGGCAAGCGCTCACCACGCTGATGGGGCTGCCGGCCTTCGCCACCTGGCATCGTAACGGTGGCCTGATCGTCGCCGATTCGCTCGGTATGCGCTCGATTGAACGGTATTACGACGACACCGGCCAGGAGTTCCCTTACCGCCGCATCACCAAAGATGCCTTCCTGGCGGGCAACGATCTGCTGCTGCTGGACGACTTCGCTCTGAGCGGGGCCAATTACAGCGAACAACTGGCGAACATCCAGGATAGCATTCTCTGGTTCGGCGAGTTGTACACCAGCGATCCTACCTTTCGCCAGCGGCTCGATGAGGCAGTCCTGCGTATTTTGCAGGCGAAGCTGCGCCTGTATGGCGAAGATTTCAGCGCGGAGAACGTGCTGGTAAATACGGAAGGATTGGCGGAAAGGGTAGGGAAGCCGGAAACGGCCGTTTTCGACATGGCCCAATCCGCCATCACCCTGATCGCCCCCAGCCCGGCCGAACTGGCCGAGCGACTGGCCCGGCCCCCTGGCCCCGGCGACCGGATCATCATCTTTACCGATTTGCGCCTGAGCCAACAATGCGCCGCCTGCCCGCCGCAACCCTACATCAGCCAGGATGCCCTGGCCGAGCAAATTCTCAGCCTGTATGGTCCGGCTGCCAGCGGGCAGGTATTGCCAAACCAGGTTAGCAGCTTCACCTTTGCCGACCTGGAAGAGTTCATCGCCGCCGGTCCTGGCCCAATCATCCTGCCCACGCCTACCGCTTCACCCAGTCCCGCTCCTACCAGTACCCCAGACCCGGATGCGCCCCCTACGCCCGTCCCAATCGGCCCCACACCCACCACCGCCCCCACGCCCACCATTCCGGCCGCTTTCCGGGTGCAAGAATCGTTCAACGAGGGGGTGGATTGGATCGTCTTCGCGCTGTTAGACGGGACAAACATCCAGCCTATGCGTGACTTTTTGGCCCAAAGGCAAGACCTCATCCGCAACAATCAGGTCATCGCCTTTGCTTTCAACGCGCCCTATTACCTGGACAGCACGGAAATCAGTAAACTGACGGCTTATTATGGCGTTTACAGCAAAATCAACGCCTTTGTGGATGCCGCTGCCCGCGCCTTATTTTTGGAGCTGCCGCTGAGCGGTCGGTCGCCAGTGGACATTATCGGCGTGCGTTACGACGTGGCCCGGCAAACAGAGCCAGACCCTAGCCAGGTGATCGCCCTGTTCATTTTGGACAGCGGAGGCAGCCCGCAGTCACCGCCCAGTGAAGCGCCGTTGGAAACGGCCGTTGGCGATACCTTACGCCTGCAAACCGGCGTTATCCTGGATCGCAACCGTCACCCGGTCCCGGATGGCACACCGGTACAATTTATCCAACGAGACCGCATCCAGGGAACCATTAGCATTATCGCCGAGGTAGGCACGTTAAATGGGATCGCCCAGCTCGATTACGTGCTTCAGGTAAGTACCGGGCCGGGGCAGTTCCGCATCACGGCCGTTTCCGGCGCCGCGCGAAGTTCCGAAGAGGTGGACATCTACATCGAAGGGCAGGCGCAAGTGGCGGTCATCACCCCCACGCCTGCCCCCACCGAAACGCCCACGCCGACCCCCACCCCAACCGAGACGCCCACGCTCACGCCAACTGAAACGCCAGAGGCCACGCCAACGGCCGTTGTCCCGGCCGGCCCGCTGGAGGAGCCA
>CAYONK010000208.1:0-7695 GCA_964405285.1 uncultured Ardenticatenaceae bacterium | reverse complement strand
GGCGCTGTAGCGGTAAACCGGGATCAGATTGTCCGGCCCAACGCCAAGCGTTGGCTTGGTGGCGTCACTGTAGCCGCCGCCTTCCACGCGGAAGGTGATGTCGGCGAAGGTGGCATCGTCCACCGTCACCGGCCAGCGCACCAGTTCACGGCCGTTTGCCGGAACCGTCACTGTCTGGTCAGCAAAGCTGTTGGCGGTAAAGCCCTGGGCTGTCAGGTTGACCGTCGCCTCAATTGGCGCATTGGTGCGGTTGTTGACGATGGCCCCAATCTGGACCTGGTCGCCGACGGTGAAGAAACGGGGCGTGACCGGCCGCAGCAACAGCGGCAGGCTGACGATGACATCGGCGTCGGCCTGGTCAACCAGCGTATCCTGGGCGGTGACGACTTTGCTGCTCAACCGCCAGGTGGTCAGGTTGTCCGGCAGGGGGATCTCCACCGTTAATTGGCCGTTGCTGTCGGTGAATAGCTGCGCTTCCCAATAGGCGGTGTCGCGGAAGTCGCGGCGCACGTCTTCTTCGTCGCCCGCCGCGCGATCTAGCGCAGCCTGGGAGATCTCGCCGCCGCCGCCGCCGAAGCCCCCGGCGAACTCTTCCGGCACTTCCAGAGACAGCCCTTCGCCGGAGACCATCAGACCGGCGCCGAGGCGGCTGTAAAGGGGCTGCGGTTTGTAGAACGCCTCCAGGATGTCGGGGGCATTATCTGGCAGCAGGGTGAGGACGGCCAGGTCCACCAAAGCCAGGGAAAGTTCGGCCTGAACCGGCTGCCCGGCAAAGTTGGTGACTTGAAGGTCGAAAACGGCCGTTTCCCGCGGGGCCAACTCTGTCTCTCTAGGGGTGATGGTCAGATTGAGCGCCTGTTGCTCCGGCGAGACGGTTAATTCGATCAGGCCGGTGCGGATGTCGGCAAACGGCCGTTCTTCATCCTCTGGGTTAACCGGTTTAACGGCCGTTACCCCCACAAAGACGTTCGGCGCGTGGATGGGCGCGACAGGGATTTCCAGCACTGTGCTGCCATCCACCCGCACCACCCGCTGCTCGATCAGGTTGCCCCGTTCGATGGTCAGCCAGGCGTTCACCGGACCGGCGAAGGGGGACTGCACCAGGATGCGCGCTGTCTCGCCGGGGCGGTATTCTGGTTGGTCGGCAACCAGGTCCATGACGTACTCGCGCGGCGCAGAGCGCCAATCGGCGTACCCCGACTCGATCACCCAGAGGCCGGTGCTGGCAGTCTGCTGCCGCCCGCCGCCATCCGTCAGGGTGGCGACAGCGATGTAGCTGCCCGGCTCATCAGGGATGAAACTGGTTTCGCCTTGACCCTGGGCGTCGGTGGTCAGGCGGGCCTGGCCGATTTCCGTGTCTACCGGAATCCAGCGGGTGTAATAGACGCCGAAGTCGGTTTCTCGTTCGCTCTGCCATTCCCGACGGTAGAAGGTGACGCTGACGTTTTGGTTGGGCAAAGGTTGCCCAGCCCAGTCTACAGTTGTCAATTCCAGGCGGGCTTCCCGGCCGGCTGTGACGCTGTAATCGGCCGGGCGGATGCCCACGTAGCCATCGGCGGCGTGGAAGATGACCATCGTTTTGCTGCTGATCGGGAATTCGGCCAGGTCGCTGACGCTGGCCTCGACGGTGACGCGGCGGCTGCCCGCCTCCACATCGCGCAACAGGTTGGCCGGCAGGGTGATGACAAAACGGCCGTTGCTGTCTGTCTGCCCCTCACCCCCGATGAGCCAATTGCCCATCGGCCCACTCCCGATGCGGCCAAACGGCCCCAGGTCTACATAATTCAGACCGCCGCCATCGCCAAAGCTGAAATACGGTCCGGGCACATCAGGGTAGAAAGCGTCTTCGTAGATGCTCCAGTTAACCTTCAGGTCGCTGGCCGGACCGCCAAAGAAGTATTCGGCCGACAGCGTCACCTGCACCATTTCGCCGCGCCGCGCTTCCGGCGACTCCGGCGTCAGCCCGATCAGATATTCGGGGGCGCGATACTGGGCCACCGTAATGGCGCGGAAGGTCTCCCAATCCGTCCCTTCCATGAAGAGATTGAGTGTGCCCAACGGAGTATTCTGCGGCAAGACGTACTCGCCGTAAAAGACGCCATCGCTATCCAGGGTGATAGGGAAGGTTTCGCTGAGGCTTCCTTCGCCATAGTAGTTGGCCTGCTCGATGCGCAGCATACCCTCGCGGACGGTGGGTTGGCTGAAACGGCCGAAGTCAGGTTGGCGCACAATGCCTTTGTAGTAGACGGTGTCGCCTGGCCGGTAAATCGGCCGGTCGGTATAGAGGTAGACGAAAGGCAGAGTGGTATCGTTGTAGCCCAGGGTGATGCCCCGGCGCCATGGATCGAAACCGCCGTTCCAATGGCTGCTGGCTACGCCAAAGCCGCTTTCCCCTGGCGCATTGCTGACGACCGTTGCGCCATAGTCGCCGTAGCGGCCGATGCTGTGGTCGAATCGGGCGAAGCCGTTGGCATCGGTAACGGCCGTTCCCCCATTCGCCCCACTCCGATTAAACAACGTCAATGTCAGGCCCTGCGCCGGTCCGCCGCTGCGGATGTCTGTCGCCCAGACACGCACCTCATTCGGCATCTCCTTGATGACCAGATTGGTATCAGCCACCACCAGCAGCGCCCGCTGAATTTGCCAATAGCGGGAGTTTTCGTCCGCTTCTGGCGCGTCAGCCGTCAGCAGATAGATGCCGGTGGGCAGCGTGCCGCCATCCGCCAGGGATACGGATTGCACATTGCCATTTGCCGGATTCAGGGTCCAGCTCCGTAAGGCAGCCACAGCCGGTTGGTAATCATACAGGCCATACGTATCGTTGAAGAATTGCACCGGCAGCCCCACGTCGTAGATCGCCACGTCAGTGCGGGAGACGTTGCGCAGAATGACGTCCACCACCGTCTCGAAGCTGGTGGTCAGTTGGGCTATCTGGCCGGGCAGGTTGAAGGCAGCGATGGGGGCGGCCGGCGGCGTGTTGAATTGGAAGGTGTAATCCTGGCCTAAGGTATTGCCGTAAGGATCGGCCGCGTCACCAGGAATGGTAACGCGGTAGGTTGTGTTGCGCTCCAATGGAAAATCCACCTGCATGGAGAAGCCTTGCCACTCGTTGAAGTAATAGTTCATCCGGCGTGGCTCCGGCTCAATGCGGATGCGCCCTTCCAACGTTTCCGGGTCCATCGGCGCGGCGAAGATGATGCTAAAGCCGCGCTGCCACTGCTCGGCAGTCGCACCGTCGCCCGGTTCGGTGGAGAGGATGGCCGGGAAGGGAACGGTTTGGAACGCTTTCGTCGCCTCCTCGCGCAAGTTGGTCGGGCTGGCGGCTGCCTGGGCGGAGGTGGACACGACGACTTCGTAATCGGTGTCCAGGTCTAGCAGCGGAACGGCCGTCAGGCTGACGGCGCGGTCGCCATCCAGCCAGCGGTATTGCAAGTTTGCCGCAGGCGTGCCATCGCCGCGCACGGTGATGGCGGCCTGGGTGCTGGCCCGGTCCATCGGCATGTTGAAGGTGATGGTGATGGCGTCGGTCGGCCGGGGCAGGGAGCCGTCGGGGCGGCTTTCTTCCGGGCCGATCTGGATGCGGACCACTTCGGGGGCGGCGGTGGTGAAGCGCCAGGCGAAGTCACTCTCTAGTCGCGCCCCGGTCACATCTTCTAAACCGGCGGCGACGGTGACGGCGTAATTGGTCGCGCCGTTAAGCGGGGTGGTGGGGATGAAGCGGTAGATGCTGGTGGAGGTCCATTCGCCGCGCCCCTCGACAGGCGGATTGAAGGTGAGCGGCTGGGGCAAATCGGCCTGCTGCCCAGTGGTGACGAGGGGGACGACCGGGCGGTTGAACAGCACGGTGATCACTCCTTCGGCGGAGGCGTCGCTGGTCCCGTCGGCCGGGATAACCTGGCTGACCTGGAGCGCGCCGATGGTTTGCAAGCTCAGTTCGGCCGCTTCGCTCATCGCCTGGCCGTTGGCGCCTTTGGCCGTTTCGTCCAGGCGGACGCGGTAGGTCTGCTGCCGCTGGAGTTGGTCGGCGGGGGTGAAGATGAGGGTGTCGGGGCGGGGCCAGGTGAGGGACCCGGCAACGGCCGTTGCCTCATCTTCCGCCTGCACCAGCAATGCCTCCTCAACAGACCGCTGGTCCATCGGTTGGTCGAAGCGGATGGTGATGGCCCCATCCAACAGCGCCTCTTCGCCGGGGGCGGGGCTGCTGTAGATGATTTGCGGCGGCCAATCTATGTCGGCCGGGTCTACGGCGAATTGGGGTTCGGGAACGGCCGTTGGCCCGGCTTCGCTGGCTGGTTGGGTTGGGACGACAGCGGTGGGAACGGCCGTTGGCAGCGTTTCCCCCACGTCGGCCGGCTCATCCCGGCGGCAAGCCGCCAGGACAACCAATAAAAAGACTAACAAAAATAGCGTAACAGTTGATTTACGCATCGTTTTCTCTCCTGACTCATGTCTTGATGGTTTAAACCCGAAAGGTTTTGCAAACCCCTCGTATCTTACATAACTGCACTATAATCAATATCCGGGTACATAGCAAGTTGCCATCGGTGGATCACCTGACAGCGTACACCAAACGCCAGCTTACAGGAACCGGCGTTTGCTGAACGTTAGGTAGCTGTTTCAATTGCCAAACGGTCATTCAACGTATCCCAGCGCCGTTTTGTTCCTTCCTGGTGATATAATCCGGCGCATGATGGATGATTTGTTGGCGCGGAAGCCGATCCCGGATGACGTGGTGCTGGAAAGCGATGCCCATTGGATGCGGCTGGCCCTGGCGCAGGCGGCCGAGGCAGCCGCTCTGGGCGAAGTGCCGGTCGGCGCGGTGGCGGTGCTAAATGGCAAGGTGATCGCCGTTGGGTATAACCGCAAGGAAGCGGACCAGGATCCGCTGGCTCATGCGGAGATGGCGGCTTTAAAGGGGGCGGCAACGGCCGTTGCCAATTGGCGGCTGCTCGGCGTCACGCTCTATTGCACTCTGGAACCATGCCCGATGTGCGCCGGGACGATGATCCAGGCGCGGCTGCCCCGGCTGGTCTACGGGGCCAAAGACACCCGCTTCGGCGCGGACGGCTCCATTGTAGACGTGCTGCGCGCTCCCGGTTTCAACCACCGCGTAGCCATCACCTCCGGCGTGCTAGAAGCCGAAGCAGCGGAATTGCTGCAACGCTTCTTCCGTGAACTGAGAGAGAAACGAGCAGACAATAATCCATAGCCTGTTGTCAACGTCGCTCCCCTGGGCAAATCAGCTTACACCGCCAATTTAGACAAGCACCAGGCGACGAAAGTTCATGATGGTGCCTTTGCCAGGAAGCAATCAGGCGTTTTTTGCAACGTCGCGCCCAACATCATCGTATTTCAATCGTAACAATACAGACCTGACAGGTTTCGACCAGACTGCGGATTTGCCAAACACCTCGTTAAAAAGTCAGGTCTTGAGAGGCTGGATAGTTACGTTCAAAATGGGTATCACGCTCTCTGAGGCGCGTCATACGCCTGAGAGCAAAAACAGAACGAACGAATGAAGATTGCACAACTTACAAAACTAAAATTGGACGCTAGAGATTGAACCAGTCTCCAATCTCCAATCTCTATCCCCAACTTTCTCGTAGGTTATTCAATCCGCATTCCTGAGGAGTAGGTTATATGTCTCGTCTTCGTAGCAGTTGGGAACTTGTGAAAGCCAGTTGGTCCGTCTTATTGGCTGACAAAGAATTGCTTCTCTTTCCTATCATCTCCTTCTTTGCCTCGGCTCTGGTCACAGTGACTTTTTTCCTGCCGTTGCTGTTGGCCGGCGTTTTTGACGCTATTTTTGCCGGAGGTGCGCAGATTTTGGGATTTCTCGTCGGGTTTCTCTTCTACGTCGCGCTTTATTTTGTCACGTTCTTCTTCAATGCCGCCCTGGTCGGCGCAGCGATGATCCGATTAGAAGGCGGCGATCCGACGGTAGGTGACGGTCTGCGCACTGCCTTTGACCACATCGGCTCTATCTTCGGGTATGCCGTCATCGCCGCTACCGTCGGCATGGTTTTGCGGGCTATCTCAGAGCGTTCCGGTGCTTTAGGGCGCATTGTCGTCGGGTTCATCGGCTTTGTCTGGAATGTAGCCACTTTTCTCGTCGTGCCGGTGTTGGTGATGGAAAAGGTAGGGCCAATTGATGGAGTCAAGCGGAGCGCCGAATTGCTGAAGAAAACCTGGGGTGAACAAATCGTGGGTAATTTCAGCATCGGTCTGATCTTTGGTCTGCTGATTTTTGGCGTAATCCTGGGTGGTGGGCTGCTCATCGCCCTGGCCGCTGTGGCCGGGCAGACCTGGCTGATTCTGGCGCTGCTGGTCGTCATTGTGATCACGCTGATTATCTTGGGGTTAATCAGCGCTTCGCTCAATGGCATCTTTACGGCAGCCGTTTACCAATACGCGACAACAGGCGAGAACAGCTACTTCGATCCGGACATTGTGAAGCGCACTTTTAAGCAGCAGTAGAAAAAAAGCAAGCGTTCAGACCTGACGGGTTATGAAAAAAGGCCACCGGTCAACCGGTGGCCTTGTCATTTCACTTATTGAGAGAACGCCTGGCTGCTATCTTCTACCGGGCAGTTGGCTAAACCCTTTGACCGCTCTCCGTCCAGGCTGCCGCCTGACCACAGTCCCGTCTTCTGTCTGGTTTGGGTTCTCTCAAACCGTGAGCCGTAATCCGTGAACCGAACACGGAATACGGAATACGGGATACGGCTTACCCCACACCTCATCCGCCTAAATCCGACAGCGGGGCCAGGGCGAAGGCTAATGGCACGCCATCTTGATCCAGGTAGTTCAACCGGTTCCAGCCGTTGGTGGCCATCGCGTCTACGCTCAGCGTCTCGGCGAAAGCAGCGCGGACACAGTCGCCTAACAGAGCCGAGGCTGGCACAGTTTTGCTGTACTCGCCGTTCGCTTCGCTGTAGCCATCGGTGGGGTTGATACCCACCCGACCGCTGGCTGATTCCACTGTACCGACACTGCCCCGGTTGACGTTGAAGTTGAAGGTGGCGAAGTCATGCTCGTGGCGGGCTTTGAAGGTCAGCGTGACCAGATCGGCCGTGCTGCTGTAGTTCAGGAAACCGCAAGGATTGGCCGTCGTCGTCCCGATTTTCGCCGGGTAGATTTGCGCTTCGCAGGGGATGTTGTCCACGTGGACGATCAGGCTGAAGGCGACGAACTGGTTGTTATGGACGATGAGGTTTTGGACCGGCGCCGGTGTGGTTTCCAGGTCGCCAGGGCCAAACGGGGCATTCCCCACAGCGACAACCGGTTGGACCCGGACATTGCTGCCATCTGTATTGCGGAATGGGATGCGGTCGCCGTTGTTGTCGAACAGCTCCAGCTTTAGCTCATATTTACCCGCGCCGACGTGAGCATCGCCACCGGCCAGCAGGTGGGTCTCGAAGTGCGCGCTCGCGGTATTCTCGTGGGCGTTCACTTGCGGGGTCCAGGCCCCGGTCGGCGGGTCTTCCGGTTGAATCTGGAAGAGGTTCTGCCCGCTGACGGTCAGGGCCGGGTCGGTGTCTGGGCCGAGAAAATAGGGCTTGAACTTCAACATGCCGTCCGACCCAACGTAGGCGTAATGGCGGATCACCTGGCGGTCCATCGCCCGCCAGGAGCCACTGACTGGATTGTTGGCGCTGTCAGCGATCTTGCGGTAAGACCAACGGTAATGGGTGA